>NZ_JBWZCI010000006.1:0-225870 GCF_059383495.1 Pseudarthrobacter sp. RHLT3-21 | reverse complement strand
ACCGGTCTCGGCCTCGACCACTTCGAAGGCCGCACCTGGCTCGGCTGGCACCACCACGCCACCCTCGTCACCGCGGCCCACCTATTCATCACCACACTGCGCCTGACACACCCAAAAGCGCCTGGGGCAGCCTGAGTCTCTACGGCATCCTCCGCGAGCTCCAACACCTCGTCGCCGCACGAACCGGATACTGCCCCTACTGCCAACCGCCAGCCCCAACCTAACTAAGTACTACTAGGCGCGCGCCCCAAGTACAGGGTTCAGCCAGATGAAGCAAACGATGAGTAATACTCCCTCTGCTGACCCAGTATGAGCCGCGGGGTTTGTACCGCATTCGAACTCCTCAGGATCATCCAGTACTTAGATGTTCGGGCTTGAGACAGCAGGGGCCCAATACACCTGCGTCACCGGCCCCTACACCGCCTGACCGGCAGGTGTTCAGGGCCACGTTCCTGCCCTGTCCTGCAGCAATGTCCCCGATCACGCTGCCCGGTTCCGTGTTGCCTACGTCCTCCTGCCTGAGCACCGACGGCACGCGGGTCTTGCATCGACGAGGCGGGAACGATGCCCTCGTGCCCGCAGGCGCAGATGCTGGGTGGTCTGCCGGCGACGGCTTGGTCGAGTCGGGCCCGCATCCATTTCGGGTCCCCAAAGCCCTGTCGAAGGCGTGCTCTCCCAGGCCCGACGCCGCCCCTTTCCCGCTAGCATAAATTGCCAGGCGGCCGCGGAGCCTGTTGCACTTGCGCTCCCCCGCTATTCCTTGCATGCCTGCTGGGAGTCCTGGCCGGCTTCCGCAAAGCTGCGCGGCTCAGCGTGGAAGTGGACGAGATCGTCGAGGACAAGATCCTGCATCCCACGCTTCCCCGGGACATTTCCCTAGAGAGTGGCTGGACGAGCGCGCTGCAGCGTCCGCAGCTCTGTCCGGCCGTTATTGCGCGGTGACCGACTCTGGCAGCGTGGCCCACGGACTAGCATTAGGTTCATGGGTGCCAATGACAGTTCTGCCGTTCACAGCGGTGGAGGCCCGTCAGGCGGTACCAAGGGTGCCGGCCAACTCATGGCTATGCTTGACCATGGTGTTTCCGCGGGTGATCTGGAGACCACGCTGTCCGCCTGGCTGGAAGCCGGGGCCATTGACCAGTCCACTGCGGCGGCGGCACGCCGGTTGAACGCCCAGTTGTGGGAGGCGAGTCGCCGGGAGGGCCTGCTGCGGGTCCTTTACGATACGGCCACCGACCTGACCGGCATACGCGACGTCGAGGCAGTACTCAAGGCCATCGTCCGGCGCACCCGGTCATTGATCGGCAGCGACATCGCCTACTTGAGCCTCAACGACTATGGCAGCGGTGAGTCCTACGTCCGGGTGACCGACGGCGCAACGACCGCTCTCTTCCGCAACATCCGCATGCCCCTCGGCGTAGGCGTGCTCGGCGCCGTGGCGACCGGCGAGGCACCCTCCCAGAGCGCCGACTACTTAATGGACGAGTCTAAATCCCATCTGGAGTCCAGCGACACTGCTGTGGCAGCCGAGGGCGTCCGGGCGATCATGGGTGTCCCCCTTCGCGCAGAAGGGAAAGTAATCGGCGCGCTCCTGGTCGCCGACAGGCATTCGCACGAGTTCAGCAGTGACGACGTGGCCTTGATGGAATCCATTGGTACGCACGCAGCCGTCGCGCTGGAGAACGCCCGCTACTTCAGTGAAATGGCCAGCGCCCTCACCCGACTGGACCAAGCACAGCGGCAGAACCTGGCCCACGTACGGGCCCTGGAGGAGCTCTCAACCCTGGACCGGCGGCTCATGGAAACCCTGGCCTCAACCGGCAGCCTTCCCTACCTGCTCAACCTGCTGGCCGAGTCCCTGGACACTCCTGTCTTTTTGGTCTCTCCCATGGGCGAGCCGCTGGCGGGGCTCGCATCGGACGGTGACTTCGGTAGCCTCCCGGCCCTGAGCGCCGCTGAGGAGTCTGCGGCCAGGAGGGCGGCCGTACAGTTCGAGGTCAAGGACAAGAAATACACCGTCATGTCCGCCGTAGCGGGCGACCAGCACCTCGCCTCCCTCATCGTCGCGGAGCAACTCAGCCCGGCCCGGCTCGCGGTCCTGGAACGCAGCGCCCTGGTGCTCAGTGTGTCGCTGCTGTTAGAACGCACATTCCAGGACGCCCAATACCGGCTGCAGCTGGAACTCATCGATGACCTGCTCAGCCCCCGCTCTGAACACGCGGCAGCGCTTACCCGCAGGGCCGGGCAGTTCGGTCTGGCAAACCACCTCCAGCTCGTGGTGCGCGTGGTGGGGGTTGGCGACGACCAGCGCCAACGGGCACTCTCCGTACTGAGGCATCGACCCGACGGGGTCCCGGGAATCATCGCCCTGCACGAATCACACTTGTGCATCATTGAACCCTTCGAACGACGCGACAGCCGCCCGAATGAAGCCAGCGGTGCCGCACACACCGGCCAGTCCATCATTGACGAGCTGAAACGACGCCGCATCACGGCCAGCGTCGGGACATCAGAACCAGTGACCGGCTTTGCCCGGCTGTCCGCGGCCCACACCGAAGCCCACGCCGTCCTCCGTGCGCTGCAGGCCCTCTCGCGCAACGGCGAGGCAGCGGACCGGGCCGCCCTGGGTACCGCAGGAATGTTACTCGGAGCGATGGACAGCCCCTTCGCTGGACAGCTGCTCACTGCACAGCTGGGGCCACTTCTGAGCTACGACGAGCGGCGGGGAACGCAGTTGGTCCTCACAGCGTGGACGTTCCAGGAAAACGGTGGCGCCATCCAGGAAGCGGCCGACTCCCTCCACATCCACCCCAATACCCTTAGGCAACGGCTGGACCGGATAGACGCCCTGATCGGTGCCCCGTGGCGCCGGGGAAGCCGTTCCCTTGACGTCCAAGTGGCGCTGCGCTTATGGCGGATGAAGACAGCCGGCGTCAGCTCCGGCGGTTCCTGACCAGCGGGCCTGCTTTCCGCCGAACCAAAGCATATGGCACCCGACCACATGTACAGTGGCTTTATATGGCACGGAATCACATGGTGAGTGTCACGTGGTTCTGGAATGCTGAGATCTGCGGCGCCTTTCGGGCAGCCCGCTCATCCCATCTCTAGGAGTCATTCACAATGTCGTGTGCGCATGCAGCGGGTATCCGTCCCGCAACCTTCGGCGTCCTGCGGCTGCCGCGGAGTGTCGTCGTCGGCGCCCAGCAGCGTTTCGCCGTCGCCGATATCGCAGCCGAATTCGGGACCAACGTCCTCGTCTGCACCGATCCGCGGCTGGCCGTCTCAGAGGAACTTCAGGCCCTGGTCCGGAGCCTGGAGAACCGGGACCTGACCGTACGGGTATACGGGGATACCCAAACAGAGCTTCCGACGCCGGGGATTCTGGCCTGCGTTGAGGAGCTCAAGAACCAGGAGATCGATGTCATCATCGGTTTCGGCGGCGGCAGCTGCATGGACATGGCGAAGGTCGTGTCCGTGCTGCTCACGCACGGCGGCAAGCCTAGCGACTACTACGGCGAATTCGCCGTTCCCGGCCCCACCAAGCCGGTCATCGCCCTACCCACCACAGCGGGCACAGGTTCCGAAGCGACGGCAATCGCCGTCGTCTCCGATCCTGATCTGGGCATGAAGATGGGCATCTCGAGCCCCCACATCATCCCGTTCGCCGCCGTGTGCGATCCCGAACTCACCTACTCCTGCCCCCCGTCCCTGACGGCCGCCACCGGTGCGGATACCTTCGTGCACCTGGTCGAGTCCTTTACTGCCATCACCCGGGAACGCACCCCCACCTTGTTCACGGAACGGGTCTTCGTCGGCAAGAACATCCTGACGGACTCGATTGCTTTGAACGGCATCGGGCTGGTGGGCCGCAGCCTGGTGACCGCCTACAAGGACCCGGAAAACACCGAGGCCCGTGCCGGGATGATGCTCGCGGCACTCTACGGCGGTGTCGTCCTGAGCAATGCCGGAACCGCCGCGGCACACGCCATCCAGTACCCGGTAGGCGCACTTACCCACACCCCCCACGGTGTGGGAGTCGGCCTCCTGCTGCCCTACGTCGTCCGCCACAACTTCGAGGCGATCCAGCCGCAGCTGGCGCAGATCGCTGAAGCCCTGGGGCGCGATATCAGCGGACTGGACCCGCGCGCCGCCGCCGTCGCAGGCGTCGATGCAATCGACGAGGTCATCGCCGCCATCGAGCTGCCTCCGACGCTGAAGGACCTTGGCGTGCAGGAAAGCGACCTCGCCCAGATCGCCAAGCTGTCGCTGAACTCCAAGCGGCTCATCGATAACAACCCCGTGCGGCTTGATCTCGACGCCGTAACCTCCATCGTTCACGCCGCCTACGCCGGCGACCGCACCATCCGCTGATCAGGGATAAGGACCACTGATGACACTTCTTTCAACCCATGAACCGCTCGACGTCGACGGGCTGACGGTGCCCCGCCAGCTGCTGATCGCCGGGAACTGGCAGTACGCCAGCGGCGGTGACACCGTCGAGGTGATCAACCCCTCCGACGCTTCCGTCATCACCGGCATCGCCGACGCCGACGTCGAGGACGGCCTCGCCGCCGTCGACGCCGCGGCAGCAGCCTTCCCGGAGTGGGCCGCGACGCCGCCGCGCCGCCGCGCCGAAATCCTGCGCCGCTGCTTCGAACTGATGACCGAGCGCAGCGAGCAACTCGCCCACCTCATCTCCCTCGAAAACGGCAAGGCCCTGACCGACGCCCGCGGAGAAGTGGCGTACGCCGCCGAATTCTTCCGCTGGTACTCCGAAGAAGCGGTCCGGATCATCGGAGATGTGTCCGTCTCGCCGTCGGGCTCCAACCGGATCCTTGTCCAGCACCCGCCCATCGGCGTCTGCGTGCTGATCACCCCTTGGAACTTCCCGGCGGCCATGGCCACCCGGAAGCTGGCGCCGGCGCTGGCCGCTGGCTGCACCGCCGTGCTGAAGCCCGCCACGCTCACGCCGCTGACCGCCCTGGCGATCGCCCAACTGATGATCGATGCGGGAACCCCGGCGGGCGTGGTCAACGTCATCACCACGAGCAAGACAAGCGAGGTCATGACCCCGATCCTTGCGGACCCCCGGGTTCGCAAGCTGTCGTTCACCGGTTCCACCAGCGTCGGACGCCACCTGCTGCGCCAGGCGGCCGACAACGTACTCAAGTGCTCTATGGAACTCGGCGGCAACGCCCCGTTTCTGGTCTTCGATGACGCGGACCTCGATTTGGCCCTCGAAGGTGCCATGATCGCCAAGATGCGGAACGGCGGCCAGGCCTGCACCGCAGCCAATCGGATCTACGTCCAGCGCGGTATCCACGACGAGTTCGCCCGCCGGCTGGCCGAACGAATGGGCGCAATGCGCGTGGGCCCGGGCACCGACGCAGACACCGAGGTCGGGCCGCTCGTCGATGAGGCGAGCGTCCGCAAAGTCGACTCGCTGGTCCGCGACGCGGTCAGCCAAGGAGCCAGGCTCCTCGTCGGCGGCAAGGCCATCGACGGCGCCGGATACTACTACCCGCCCACTGTCGTAACTAACGTGCCGCTACAGGCACGCATGGTCAGCGAGGAAATCTTCGGCCCGGTGGCCTCAGTCATCCCCTTCGACACCGAAGACGAAGTCATCGCCGCCGCCAACGACTCCGAGTACGGCCTCGCAGCCTACGTTTTCACTGAGGACCTTCGCCGCGGACTCAGGGTCTCTGAACGCATCGAAAGCGGCATGGTGGCCCTCAACCGGGGACTCGTTTCCGACCCCGCAGCACCTTTCGGCGGAGTCAAGCAGAGCGGCCTCGGCCGCGAAGGTGCACATCAGGGCCTGCTTGACTTCACCGAAACCAAGTACATCGCCCTCGACTGGTAGCCAGCCGCTCCCTTCGTTTCCATCCGAAAGAAAAGACCAATGACGATCTCCAATACCAAAGCCAAAACGAAAGCACCTTGGCGCGTTCCACTTGCCAGCTTCGTCGGCACCACCATCGAGTGGTATGACTACTACATCTTCGGTCTGCTCGCCGCCACGGGAGTCTTCAGCCGCCTGTACTTCCCCGAACAGGATCCGGCGACCGGACTCCTTCTGGCCTTCGTCACCTACGCGGTAGGCTTCGTTGCACGTCCGTTCGGCGGCATGTTCGCGGGCCACTTCGGCGACAAAATCGGCCGCAAGCCCATGCTGGTGCTGTCGCTGCTCATCATGGGCTTCGCCACCCTGGCCATGGGGCTGCTTCCCACCTACGCCCAGATCGGAGTCTGGGCTCCCATCCTGCTGACGGTGCTGCGCCTGCTGCAGGGCTTCGGCGCCGGAGCCGAATGGGCCGGTGCGGCCGTCATTTCCATCGAACACGCCCCTCCCGGACGCAGCGGATTCTTCGGAAGCTTCACGCAGATGGGCGTCCCGGCAGGCATGCTTCTGGCCAACTCCAGCGTCCTTGCCGTCAAGGCCGCCGTACCGGCAGAGGCCTTCGACGCCTGGGCCTGGCGCCTTCCGTTCCTGCTCAGCGTGATCCTGATCGTCACAGGCATCATAGTCCGCTCCAAGCTTGAAGACTCAAACGACTTCAAGGAACTCGTGGCGACGAACCAGACCTCGAAGAAGCCGTTGGGCGAGGCCATGAAGAAGGAATCCAAGGGCATCTGGCTTGTCGTCGGGATGCGGTTGGCAGAAAACTCCGCGTTCTACCTGTACACCACGTTCTCCGTGGTCTACATCATGAAGACGTTCGGTGCCGAACGGGCTAACCAGGGCACGATGTCCGTTCTGATTGCCTCAGCCATCGGCGTCTTCGCCGTACCGCTCTGGGCCATCCTCTCGGACAAGATCGGGCGCAAGCCGCTGTACCTGTTCGGTTCCATCGGCGGACTCCTGTTCTTCCCGCTCTACTTCGTCATGACGGACAGTGGCAGCGCACTGCTGGCAACACTCGCCATCATCATCGGGCTCGCGGTCTTCCACAACTCGATGTACGGACCCCAGGCCGCCTTCTTTGCGGAACTGTTTTCCACAAAGCTGCGCTACAGTGGCGCGTCCATGGGCTACCAGTTCGGCTCGGTTCTCGCTGGCGGCATCGCGCCGTTGGTCGCCGTGGCGCTACTCACCGCCGGAAACGGCGAACCCGGCTGGGTGATCCTCTACTTCAGCGTGATCGGCGTCATCACGGTTGTGGCGACACTCCTCGCACCGGAAACACTCGAGAAGTTGGACCGGCGCATCGCCGCTGCCCAGGAGCTGGACGAGAAAAACGCAGGGATTGCCCAGGAGCGCGTCAGCGCTAACTGATACTCCCTTAAGTAAGGCGGGCGTCGTCCGGGTCAAAGGTAGACCTGGACGGCGCCCTTCTTGCTGCGCCTGAGGTGGTCTGCCCGCGGTTATCGTCGGAGCCGGCTGCGAGAGTCGCCAGATGTTGCGAACACTTGTAAAATGTAGGCGCTGCACGGCCTCTTGCAAATCCGACCATCGGGAGCCTGCGCCTTACAATTTATGGCCGAAGCAGTACAGGGACGGCTTCGGGACAGGGTGCCGGCAAAGACAACTGGGGTTACCAGCTCGCCAGATTCCAAGACTACCAAACCACGACAAGAGGAAACCGACGGTATTGAGGTCGACGAGCACATGGCCCCACTACTGCGTGCACTTTGGGATCTGGCTTTGAGACTCAATATTCATGCCAAGGGGACCCGACCGACACCTCCCGCACGATGACCTCTTCACCGACAGTCGATCGCAAATAGTCTTCTCGGACTTTGATGAAGCATGCCGGTCTGCCAAGCAAAAATAAGTCGAGGCAATCTCACTTAAGTTGAGGCATTAGGCCGATTTGTCTCACTTTAGTTGAGGCACCGGGCAAAGTTCCGCGTGTTTCCGGGGGGCCGATAGCGCACCCTGGGATTCTTCGATTTGCCTCAACTAAAGTGAGACAAAATCATGAAATGTGTCTCACTACAGTTGACCCAACCGCGAGATTCCGGGGTTTTGTGGTTCGACTTGGATGAGAAACTGGGGTAGGTCACCCCGAAAGTTCGCTCATAGGCGGTGGCAGTGGGAGCTTCATCCCGGATGTTCACGCCGTAGAACTGTGCCTCCTCCGCCGGGAAGGACTGGGTCGCGCGCCTCCAACCGGCACGGGCCGCAGGCGGCATACCAGAAATTCAACACGGTGACCTTGCCTTGAAACGACCGGGACTCCACCGTTTGACCGTTGAGTAGCGGAGCTTGGAAGGTCACCGCACTCTGGCGTGAGGCCGGAGTGTATTCGCTGACCGAACCGTCGCCGGCAAAGTAGTTTTTGTTGTACCCTGCCCGCGCCTGCTGGGCGAGCGGATCGGGGGGCGCGCACGCGCTCAACGGAACGCGGTGTCAGCACCCAGGAGGGCGTGAAAGGATCCCGAAGCCCGTCGTGGGGCCGGTTCTGCCAGCCGGTCACGATCCATTCATCGAGCAGGTCCTGGATCTCCGGCAGCGAGAACACGCCCTGGTGCTCGGCGTTCTTGCCCCGCCGCTCGACCGAGGAGCCCAGGTAGCCGGTGACGTATTGGGCGAAGAGCGTGCCGATGGATTGCAGGGTGCGTTCAATGACAGGCTTGTCGGTGTAATCCCGAATTCGGGATTAGACCGAATATCCCGAGGATTCTGTTATCCCGAGTTGTTGTCGCGTTGTGCCTGTGGGAGCGGCGTTGGGGCGGTATTCCTCGGGATAACTATTTGAGCCCGGCGAGCCGGAGGATGAGATCGTCGTTTCCTTTCCAGATGGGGGCGAGGTCGGGTGTGGCGCTGGCTGCTTTCTGGATTGCCTCGCGAACCATCTGGTTATCTGCCGATGCGTAGATGCTGGTGGTGGCAATGTTGGCGTGACCGAGGAATTCCTTGATGTGGGGCAGGGGCACGCCAGCGCGCAGCATTTGCATGGCACGGGCGTGCCGAAGCTGATGGGCGTGGATCCGCTCGGGTAGGTCCGGACAATGCTCTCGTGCGGCCGTGGCGTGCTTGTTCAGCAGGTAGGTGATGTTGTCCTGGCTCATCGGATGGTGTTGGCCTGCCCGGATCGTGTAGAAGAAGGGTGCGTGCGGTTCCGGCGTGCCGGGGTGAAACACGTTCAGGTATTGGTCGAGGTGGCGGCCGGTTTTGTCCATGATGGGGATCGTTCTGGTCTTCTGGCCTTTGCCCGTGAGCGTCACGCGGCCGCTTCCGGGGGTGGTGTCGATGTCGGACGGGGTCAGGTCGAGGGCTTCCTGGATGCGGGCGGCGGTATCGAAGATGAGCAGGATGATGGTGGTATCCCTGAGTCCATGGCTGGTGTGTTGTCCCGGTGCTCGGATCAGCGCCTCGACGGCGGGCATGGTCAGCGCGTCGGGTGCATGGGCAGGCGCACGGGCTGGCCGGACTTGTTTGACCTCCAGCCAGATCGCGACGAGTGCCGGGTCCTCTGCGGCGCAGTAGGAGAGGAAGGACTTGATCGCGGCTACCCGTTGGTTCGCTGAGGAGGCTGCCATGTGCTTGGTATCGAGCAGCCAGGTGGTAAACCCTGTGATGGTGGCGTGGTTGATGGCGCCGAAGGTGATATCGGCCAGCTCCAGGTGCCGTGTTTCGCGAAGGTAGGCGAGCAGTGTGTTCAGCGCGGTCTTGTAGGAGCGGATGGTGTGCTGGCTGAGCCTGCGTGCTCGGGGAAGGTGGACGGTCAGCCAGGTGCGGACGAGACGGAAGAAATCATCAGATCCCATGGGATGCCTCCGGAAGAGTGGATTCGATATCGGTGTTGGCGAGCCTGCGCAGGTCGGGATGGAAATCGGCTGCAAGGTGAAAGTAGTACCAGGTGTCCTCGGGGCTGCTGTGCCCAAGATGCAGACTCAGATAGGCCACCAGCGCTTCCGGGTCACGGCCGGCGCGCACCCACCTGTTGATGCTCTCGATCACGTGGGCGTGGCGAAGGTCGTAGGGGCGCGGCGGCGAGCCGGGGCTGGACACGACTGCCGGGCCGGCGGTGGTCAAGAGCTCGTGAAACCAGTAGTCGATGCTTGATGCGTTGTAGAAACTGCCCGATCGGTTGGGGAAGAACGGCATGCGGTCTGGGTGGTATGCGCTGATCGTGGCGTCATAACTGCGGCAGTAATCATGCAGGTCGGGCGACATGAACACGATCCGGTCCTTGTGCCCTTTGGACTCGCGGATACTGACCGTGCCCCGGGCCAGATCAACATCATTTCGATACAGCCGTCGGGCCTCGCCCGGCCGCAGGCCCAGGCAGTAGATCATCCGGAATATCACCGGGATGATCAGATGCCGCTGCCCGCCGTACCCCGAGGCCCGGATGGAATCCGCCGCGTCAAAGATCGCCCGCAGCTGCTCGTGCGAGAAGATGTGTGGGCGGTAACGGACCTGTCTGCCCGGAATGCCCGATGGGATGACATACGCGGCGACGCCGAGACCGGCCATGTGCTTGGCGAGCTGCCTGACCGGGGTGATCCGTCGCATCTGTCCGTTCACGTGCTCACCAGGCCGGTCAACGGCCCATGCCATAGCCATTTCGCGGGTCAGCGTGCCCTGCCCAGGATAGTCCCGGGAGCACATCGCATCGAAATGGTGTAGGTGCCGCTCGGATTCCTCGTAGGGCAGCCCCATCGCGTGTTTGAGCGCCAGCAGGCCCTGGATATGTGGGGCCAGGCTGCTGGCGAAACCGTTCATGGCCGTGCCGTCCTCGGTTCGATACCAGTGAAATCGAGACAGCATTCCCGCATGAGCTTTTCATTGGCCGCGAGATAGTGCTTTGCCGAGTCGATTCCCCGGTGACCGAGCGCGCCGGAGATTACCGGCAGCGACGTGCCACCCTCGAGCATCCTGGTCGCGAACGATGCCCGCAGCACGCGGAAGCCGCGGCCAGTGCCGTTCGGTGCAGCTGTCTCGGTGCGGGCAAACGCACCTGCGGCCACGTTATACAAATCGGACGAAGGTGACAGGCCAACGTGCGGGGCGTGGGCTCGCAGGAACACGTGATCGTCGGCAACACCGGCGGGCCTGCTGTGGAGAAGATAGTCAGCGATCGCCTCCCCGACATCGGCCAGCAGCGGCAACATCAGCATAGTCCCCGTCTTATGCTGGGTGAGCGCGATCTGACCCTGCTTCCAGTCGATGTCGCTCAAACGCAAGCCCACCATGTCAACAGGGCGCAGGCCTGTTCTGGCCGCCAGCAGCAGCAATGCCCGGTCCCGGCGGCCTGCCGGTTTGGACACGTCCGTCGAGTTCGTCAGTTCCTCAATACGGTCGGGCGGGAGCACAACCGGAGAATTGACACGCCTCGAGAACCGCGTCGGGACCGCCCGTGACAGCCCTGCGCAATAGCCGGAGTCCTCGAGAAAGCGGCACAACACCCGCACCGCCGTCACTGCAGTCCTCATACTCCTAGGCCGATAGTATCCGCCGAGAAAGACCACCGCCGCAGATACATCCGCACCAGAGAGTTCCCGAACGTCAGTCACACCTCGTTCAGGCAGCCACGCCAGCACCGTGCGGGAGACCGTGGCATACAAATCCCTGGTAGCCAGCGCCAGCCCCTGATTGCCAAGCCAGGCCTCGAATTGCTCTTGAACCGGCCTGCACGCCGCACTGAGTGCACCATTCGGATGAATCCGGCGAGACAGTCCCCACCGGTACGTACCTGTCCTCGCTACCTCGGACAGGACCAGGACCGATTTACGCAGCAGCTTGCGCTTCCACTCCTTGATCCGGCCCTCCCGGTGCTCTGCAGCCACGGCCTGCAGATACAAGGCAACGACGTCCTCCGTGAACTTGTCAACGCCCTCCCGGGAACAGAACTTCTCAAACTGGGACCACGCCCACCGATACTGCATGTCCGTCGATGGCGCATGCCCAAGGCCACTGATTGCAGCATCCGCCTGCACGATCAGCCCAGCGATAGAAACATTCATTTCTTGCTCACCTCCAAGTGAAAATCAACAGAGATGAGTCAACGAAAACACGCGATGGTTATCCCGAGGAATACCGCCCCAAGGCCGCTCCCACAGGCACAACGCGACAACAACTCGGGATAACAGAATCCTCGGGATATTCGGTGGGGGTGTCGGGGTGGGCCGGCTGGAGGCTGATGCCCTGGCTGCGGCAGGCGCTCTTGAACGTGTTGGAGAGGTAGGCCTTGCCATGGTCGCAGACGATGGTTTCGGGCACGATGACCGGTTTCGCGGCGGCACCGGCGAGGCGTTCGTCGATGGATTTCATGGACCGGTAGGGCAGGGCCGAGGCGGCCATCGACGCCGCCTTTGCCCAGCCGGGCCTCATGGGTTCCGGGGTCAGGCAGCGGGCCAGCAGGAGGGCCGCGTCGACGGCCTTCGTGGCGGGCCGGATGACCGCGGCGGGGATACTGCGGGTGGCGATGTCGACCATGGCGGTCAGTTCCACGCGTCCGATGACGCCGTCGTCGAGTTCGACGGCGATGTCCAGGGGAGTGGAGTCGATCTGCATCAGCTCCCCGGGCCTGACCGGATAGACGGCGCCGAAGGGTGCCTCCGGTTGCTGGGCAAGGGTGCGTCTGGTCCGAGCGGATCCTGTCGCGTGCCGGCCGGCGGCAAGCCGGCCGACCAGGCGGTGAAACGTCGCCCGGGAAGGAAACGGAACAATCCCGGGGCCGTGCTCGGATTCGAGCTGCTGGCGGACCTGGCGCATCAGCCGGTCCATGGTGCCGGTGGATTGGTGGGTGTTGTATTCCACCTTCACGACGGCCTCAACAACGCGCTGGTCGGTCTGGCCGGCCACCGGGTCGCAGCGGATGAGCCGCTGATCAACCAGCCCCAGCAGGCCCTGCTGCTCCCACCACAGCGGGGCGTTATGCCAAGAACCCCTTCAGCGACGGCCGTCAACACGCCAGCGCGAACGAAGACTTCGGCATAACGTCCCGCTGCGCATAACCGGCGTACTCGGGCTGGAACTTGCCGGTCTTAAGTTTGATGACGACGTACCGGAGCTGCTCGATGTGGAAAAACAGCATGTCTACGTAAAAATCGTCCCCGTCAACGTCGAAGTGGACCTGTCGACCGACGAAGGCGAATCCTGGGCCCAGTTCGCGGAGGGTTTCGGTGATCCTGCTGGTGAGGGCATTTTCGAGGTCGCGTTCCGCCACTTCACCGGAGAGGCCAAGGAATTCGAAGTTGTAGGGGTCCTTTGCCACCTGTTGAGCAAGCTCGGAGTCTCGCGCAACAAGCTGTTGCGCGAAATTCGAGGGTGCTGCCCCTGTGCGTTCCAAGGTTTTATTCATGATCATGTTCAACAGGACGTTTCGGGACCACCCATACTCGACCGCCGCCGACGCGTACCAGTCCCTGTCCTTCTGGCTCTTGATTTTGTCCAGCAGGACCGTGATGTGGCCCCACGGCAATTGCGCAACAACCTGGTTGCGCAATTGAGGACCCCGTCCAGGCTTTGGCGAAAGTGGTCATGTACTGGAGGTTCCGAGGGGAGAATCCCTTCATCTCCGGGAACTCAGCACGAAGGTCCTCGGCCAGTCTTTTGATGACACCGCTCCCCCAGCCCTGGCTGTCCTGCTGTGCACTCACGTCATTTCCGATGGACCAGTACAGTCCAATGAGCTGGGTGTTGACGGCCCGAATTGCTTGAGTGCGCGCGGCGCGGACACGGTTCTTAAGCTCGCCGAGGAGGTCGGTGTAGCCGGTGGGGAGGGCAAGGTCACGTGCGTCAGTCATGCGTTTGATCCTATCGATCAAGGCCCGCCCGAAACGGCAACACTGGCGGTCCTCCGTTACGCAGCACCACAGGCCCAGGACGTGCCGGCGTGAACGGTCAGCCTGCTGCTGATCGCAGACGGCCTGCTGGGCAGCGAGCCGGGATTGGCGCAGGCGCCAGTCGTAGGCGTCTTCTGTTCTGAAGGCTTCTGTCCGCTGCTGCCTTCCGGGCCTGTTGTTCGAAGTTGGACCATGGCGCGCTATTCATCCGGCACAAGGGTCGAAAGCCCGTCGCTGTATCTGCGTCGCGCACGTCTTTTTGGCTCTGATCAATTCGGCGAACAGGTCAGCGTCCTAAAGGGTGGGGCCGCGGCGGCTTTGGTCGGGTCCGGCGCTGGGTCCGCGATGTGCAGCCTTACGCTGTGCTTCCTCCGCGGCCTGTTCTTCCTGCGCCTTACGGATTTGGGCCAGCTTCTCGGCAAAGTCATTGCTGGCGGCAAGCTGCTTCTGCTGTGCCGCTGCCAACCGTTCCTGCCACGACTTCTTGGCTTCCCCGCCGGCAGCTTCGGCAGTGGAGCGCTCTGCCTCGCGGCGTGAGGCAATGTCTTTCAGTGCCTCGTTGACGGCTTCCGGAGCTTGCTCCGGTGCCGGTACACCCTGGCGGCCGTCCATGTTCTCACGGACCTTACGCGCCGTAGCAGCAACGTGTTCATACCGTTCCTGCTCCGGGGTCAGGGTGACGTCCTGTGAGCGTTCCTCACGCAGCAGGTCCACGACTCGCTCTGCCGGCGTCGGTTCGGTGGCCACCGTTGCCTGGACCTCGGCGGCATCGGCCATGAGCTTGGCGTCGTCGGCCGACAGTGGTTCCTTCGCGGTCTGTGCGGAGTATTTGTGCATGGTTGTCACGCGGGCTGCCAGCTCGGCACCGGTCCCGTGTTCGGTGTACTCGGCGGGCAGGACCGTCGTTTCCGTTTCCGGGATCCGGTAGGTGTCGCGGAAGGTCTTGACCTCCACGGCCAGGTCCCGCCACTGCTGCTGCTTTTGCGTGTCCGACGGAACGGGCCCGAGAGCTTCGGCCCATGCCGGCGGCGCTGCGGCCAGCTGGGACCCGAGACGGTTGACCTCCTGGGTCATGGCCTCGCGGCGTCCTTCGAGCTCCTTGCGCCCAAGGCCGGGGTGTCCTTGTGGGTGATGACGTCGGCCGGTGCCATCCATACCGGCAGACCATCCTGGGCGGGGGTCGTGGCCATGGGCTCCGGGAGGCGGCGGCGCAGCAGCTGCTCAGCCTCGATCCGGCGGAGGATCTGGTCAGCTCCCCAGGAAGATGAAGCTGCGCAGGACCACCTCACCGAGCGTCAGTCCGTGTTGCTTCAGGCAACCCGGTCACTCCCCCGGATCCGCTTCACCGGGGGTGCGGGCAGCGGGAAAACCTGGCTGGCTGTGGAGAAGGCCCGGCTGCTAAGCAGGCAGGGCAAGCGTGTGGGTCTCTTTTGCTACAACAAGGGCCTCGGCCAGTACCTGCAGGATCGCGTGTCCACGTGGCGCCAGGCCAAGCCCGCGTTCACAGGTGAGTTCCACGAATACGTCCGCGGATTGGGAGTTCCGGACGGTACCGGGCAGGACTACTTCGACGTCGAGATGCCCCGCATGCTGAAGGAACTGGCAGCCCGAATGGAGCCGCACGAGCGGCTGGATGCCGTCATCGTCGATGAAGCCCAGGACTTCGCCCCGCTGTGGTGGGACGCTCTGCTCGCCTGCACCAAGGACCCCGACGACGGCGAGGTGTACGCCTTTATGGACGACCGCCAGGACGTCTACCGCAGGTGGGGAGGCGCGACGGCGGATCTCGCTTTCGGACCCACCGCGACGTTTGTGCCCATCCACATTGATGACAACCTGCGCAACACCCACAAGATCGCCGAAACGCTCAAGCCGTTCGTCGGCGAGCACTTCACCCCACGGGGCAGCACAGGCCTGCCGGTCCGGCTGGTGGACTGCCCCACCGACCAGGCCCTCGGAGTCGCCGACGACTGCGTGGATGCGCTCATCGCTGAAGGCTGGGCCAACAACCAGATTGCGCTGCTGACCACCAAGGACCGGCACCCGATCCATCTGGACTTCTACCAACGCGACGCCACCGACGAGTACTGGCGCGAGTTCCACGCTGGAGACGCCGAATTCTACGGCCACGTGCTGGGCTTCAAAGGGCTGGAACGGTCCGTGGTGGTGCTTTGCGTCAACGGCTTCAAGGACATGGAGCGGGCAGCCGAGCAGCTCTACGTCGGGCTGTCCCGGGCGCGGAGCCTGCTGGTCATGGTTGGCGATTCCGCTTTGCTCGAGGAAGCCGGCGTCCGGGAGCTGAAGGCGGCTTTATCGCGCACGCAGGTGTGGACGCCGGCGTCCGAAAGGGACTGAGGCGGAGATACTTGCGGGCAACGCTCTCTCAGGCCGTCAGTAGCTCGGTCGCGTACTTATTCAGGGGCATTCCATGGTTTGCGGCTTCGATTGCCAGCTTCCGGTGAAGCTCAGGGGGCACTCGCAGGTTGAGTCTTCCGCTAAAAGTTTGGCTGGAAATGGGTTGAGGAACTGGTTCACCGGACTGGTTCAACTCCTCAATAACGTCGGACATTAGCCGTTCGATGCCACGTAGGGCCTCGAACTGATCATCATCCAGCCACGACAAGGAAGGGAACTCGAGAACAGTGGCAACGAACTCTTGGTCCTCTGGCGACCACTGCACTGAGTATCGGTATTGTGCAGCCGGGGACGGAACGCCTGCTTTTCGAGTGGACATCCAGTTCTCCTTGTTCCGATCGATGGCGGCGATGGCGGCGATGGCTTGCTTCACCTGGTATGGCTTCGCGTTGCCATTCTGTCCTGACGGTTACGCCTCGATCTTCGCGATACTCGCCATATCTTCATGGTGCCACTTTTGGCACCACTACTCAAGCGCCCTTCCTCTTCCACGCCACCGCCAACCCCAGCACCACGGCGCCCAGCCCCAGCATCACCTGGACCATCAGCCCCCAGTTCGCCTGGTTCACGCCTGGCCCGTACAGCACACCGATCAGCACCGTCGCCGTGATGGCGCCAAGGTAGCGGCAGGTCTGGAAAATACCGGCCGCCACTCCCCTCTCCTCCGGCCGGGCGGACCCGTACAGGCCCTGGTTCGATGCTGTGCTCACCACTCCGTACGGCACACCCATCAACGCGGTCAGAACAAACACCAAGGGCGGCCACAGCGAAAACGTCAACGCCCCCAGCCCGCCCGAAGCAACCAGCAGGATCAGCACACCGGCGATCATCACCGAACGCACGCCGAACCGCTCAATCAGCCGTACCGTCACCGGCGTGACCAGCACGGACATCGCCGCCAGGGGCAGCATCAGCAAGCCCACCAGCCCGGCGTCGTAATGTCCTGCCTCCTGCAGCAGCTGTGGCAGGCCGAAGAACGCAAAGTAGTACACACCGCTGAAGACGACGAACACGAGATACACCAGCAGCAGCGGCCGGTTCCGGCCGAGCAGCCGCAAGTCGAGGAACGGCGGACGGAAACGCAGCTCCCGCCACGCGAACAGCGCGGCAATGACGGTTGCGGCGCCCAGGAGCCACCAGCGGTATCCCGGCATCACGTTCAGCAGCGCCATCATCGCGAGCATCAGCGAGGCGACGAAGGCCAGGATGCCGGGGATGTCGGAGTCACGGATCAGGGCTGAGAGCTTCCCGGTTTCGCGTCCGGAATCGGCCGGCGCCGCCCGGTGCACCACAATCAGCGCCAGCAGCGCGAGCGGCACGTTGACGGCGAACAGCGCCTGCCAACCCAGCAGGCTCACCAACAAGCCGCCGATGACCGGTCCCACCGCGGCCGCCGACGTGTTCGCCATCTGGATCCGGCCCAGCGGGCGGGTGGACGGAAGCTTCGCCAGCCGGCTCAGTTCGGTGACCATCACGACGGCGGACGGGTACGCCGTCGCCGTCCCCACAGCCATGAGCGCTCGGGCCACGCAGACCAGCGCGAAGTTGGGCGCGAACGGAGCCAGCGCGCACGTCACCGCCACCAGTGCCATCCCGAACGTGAACAGGCGGCGCGGTCCGAAGCGGTCCGCGAGCCTGCCCATAAGCGGCTGTCCGGCCGCGGACGCGAGGTAGTACGAGGTGATCACCCAGGTGACGGTGGCGACGTCGAGCGCGAAATCCTCCCGCAGGACCACCAGCGCGACGGCGATCATGGACGAGTTCAGCGGGTTGAGGGAGGTGCCGAGGCTGAGCGCGGCGATCGCGAGGCCGGGACGGGGTTTGTTCGTCACGCCCCTAAGTCTGGTGCATCGTTGCCTTGGGTCACGAACCTACTCAGGGGCGTTACTTCAGTCCCCAGTAAGTCCTGGCTTTGCTATTCATGGACAGGCTCTTCTGGATGAAAATCTTGCCTCCTTCAATCGCCCCAACCGGCACATCCATGCAGACTTGATAACTTGCCTTACCGCCCTTTTCAAGCGTCGGCACATGCATCGCCCCATTGTCCAAAGAAGCGCCGCACGAGCTGGCATCGTACTGTCGGGCATCTGTGCCTACGAAGGTCGGCGACAGGTCTATCCAAGGCGTTCCTTCATCAGCCCCTGCGTAGGTCACTGCAAGGTCTACGAGGACATACGTTCCTTCCGGGGGGTCGTTAAACATGTTGTTGGAAACGACCTCTTCGGTGGCATTGAGCTTCACCCCAAGAACCGCAACTTGATACTCGTTGCCTACCACGGCTGAGGTCCCGAGTGGATGCGGCCTCGCAGCCGACCCGTCCATGGCAGCGGTTGTCTCGGGGCTGGGAGCCGTGGACGGTGGGGGTCCGACGGACGGAGTTGCGGATTGTGTGGTGTTCAATCCGGCGCTTGCGTTGGTACTCTCCTTGGACCCTGACGAGTACACCGACAGCGTCACAATGACGCCGACTAGGGAGACCCCTCCGATAGCGAGGGCGGCTATGGTCATGCCCTGCATGGAAATTCCGGCACGTCGCGCGCTCACCAAGGCAATGACTGCCATGACCACGGCACCAAGACCCAAGAAGAAACTCAAGATATTGAGAATCGGAATCCAACACAAGACGATCGCCACAGCGGCGAGCACGAACGCGGTAGTTGTCAGGCTCTTCCCACGCGGTTCCGGGGAGGTGATCGTTCCCGGAACATCAATCCAGAATTCATGGCCTGGAGGAGCTGGACCCCAGGCCGGATCTGGGTGCCAGCCCTCGTGCGGTTGCCAGCCAAGAGGCGGCGACGGCCAATTCTTCGGCGAGTTGTAGACTTTCAAACTTCCCCCTGGACGTGCAGCAGAAATGAGCCCCCATTTCGGCCCATTCCGGGAGCATATCCCGGACCGCCCTTTCAGTCGTGGAAGCTGCCCATGCAATTTCTTCAGGGTTGGATCTGAGTGAACTCGCGCGCCGGTTTGGTCGTCACCACAGGCCGAATCGACACAATTCAGTCAGGTACCTCAAAGTGTCAGCCCTCGGCTCTACATTTACATACACTGAGATCGCCGTTGCTTGGGGGAACGAGCATTCACTTGTCACTCCTCCTGAAATGGTCGACGGCGGCATCACCCCGCATCGCATCAAACAAAGGAAAAGTCATGACTGAACCGTATTCCCCACCCGTTGCCCAAGTTCCCGCGGAACCGAACTACAACCAGCCCCTGAAGGGTAACGGATTCGGAACCACGGCATTGGTTCTCGGCATTGTTGCCATCGTCTTTTCAATCATTCCTATTCTGGGATTCGTCGCGTTCATTTTGGGCCCGCTCGCACTGATTTTTGGCGGTATCGGTCTGACGCGCAAATTCACCAAGAAGGGCACTTCCATTACTGGCCTGGTCTTGGGTGCGATTTCGATCATCGTGGCCATCATTGTCACCGCGATGGTTGCCGCCGCCGCGAACGGCGTCAGCGAGGCTCTGAACAAGGAACACAAGATCGAGTACGTCGTCACCACGTCAGGTCCTGCCAAGGTCAGCTACTGGAATGGTGATGGATCATCTAACGAGGACATTGCGGCGGACTGGAAGAAGGAAATCACGGCAACGGGGCTCAGCTTCAGCACTCTGAGCGTTACGGGTGACTTCAGCACTGCCACTTCGGTTACGTGCGAAATCCTGGTTGACGGTGCAAGCGTCTCCAAGAACAGCGGCTCCGGCACGGCGGCCATGGCATCGTGCTCAGGAACTGCCAACGCGAAGTAGCGCCAACGGATACAACGCAAAGAACGTCGGGGTAGAGAACTACCCCGACGTTCTTTTGCTTAACTGTCACTCATCAGGCGTCTGCGTCGCAGCAGCATCCGCGGCGTGCGGCGAGTCGAGCTCGCCGGCAATCTTCTCCTCCAAGGCTGCTAGCGTCGCTTCGGGCAGGACGATCAGTCCATCCAGCTCGCGCCGGGCGCGCTTGTAGGCTGTCTGCCGCTCCGCCGGTGTGGCGGCATTGTCCGAGGCGATGTTGAGCAGCTTCCTGGCCGTTGCCAGCCGCTGGCGTTCGGGACCCGTGAACTTGCTGTCCTTGATCCGCTTGGCTTCCCGCTCCGCGACGTCGAACGCCAGCTCGAAGCCGAGCACGGCCGCCCGGTATTCCGCCAGCCGGGCCGCCGTCGTAATCTCCTCAGGCTTGGCCGGCCGCAAACCGTCAGCCTCCCGCTTGGCCCGGAGGAAGGCGACGGTGAGAGGTTCCCGTACATCCGTCATGACCGGGAAGTCGATGAGTTTCCCAACGTCGAGCTCGTAGTCCAGCCACCGCCGGTTCACGGCGTCGTGCGCTGCCATCAGGGCGGCGACCTCGGTCTGGCTGGCCTGTTCCGCCTGCACCGCCTGGTTCTTAAGCTTGTACAGCTCCATGCGGCGACGGTGCCGGCGTTCGCTGGCCTTGGACCACTGCCTTGCCCACCCTCCGGCCACTCCGCTGAGAGGGAAGACGAGCCACCAGTAACTGCGAAGGAAGTCAAAGAATTGATCCACGGATTCATCCTCCCACCGCCCCCGTCGCACTCATAGCGGAGCCCCTAAGCCCGGCTCAACCCGCCAGTTCGTTCAGGCGGGTCCGGAGGTAGCGCCGTTCGGCGTCGTTCTCGGTGAGGATCAACGCTTCCTCGAAGGCGACCCGGGCCTCGCCGGGACGGCCCAGCCGGGTCAGGAAGTCGGCGCGTGCGGCGGCCAGATAAGGGTAGCGGGCCAGCTGGGGCTCGGCTCCGAGAGCATCCAGCTCCGCCAGGCCTTCCGCCGGGCCCACCGCGAAGCCGAGGGCTATGGCCCGGTTGAGTTGGATAACGGGAGAGGGCCACGTCTCCATGAGCACGTCGTAGAGCCCCAGGATCTCCTGCCAGTCAGTGTCGGACCACCACCCGCTCTCGTCATGGACGGCCGCGATTGCCGCCATGACGGCGAAGCGGCCCGGTGGCCGCGAGTTCAACGCCTCGCGCAGGAGCGCCACCCCTTCTTCGATGGCCGGCCGGTCCCATTTCGACCGGTCCTGGTTCTCCATCAGCACGAGTTCACGGTGCTCATCGAGCCGGGCGCCCCTGCGGGCGTCGGTGAGCACAACGAGTGCCAGGAGCCCGGCGACGTCGCGGTCATGGGGAAGCAGCACCCGGAGCATTCTCGCCAGCTCAAGGCCGCGTTCCGCGAGATCACGGCGCATCAGGTCCGCTCCTGACGGGGCGGTGTGCCCGGTGGTGTACACCAGGTACACGACGGACAGCACGCCGTCGACGCGCTCGTGCAGCTCGGCCGCCGACGGCACACGGTAGGGGATGTGCGCGGCCGCGATCTTCTTCTTCGCCCGGGTGATCCGCGCCGCCATCGTGGCCTCAGGCAGCAGAAACGCCCGCGCCACATCAGCGGTGGACAGGCCACACAGGAGCCGCAGCGTCAGTGCCACCTGGGCGTCCAATGCCAGGGCCGGGTGGCAGGAGGTGAAGATCAACCGCAGCCGGTCATCGGCAATGTCTTCCGAGTCCCGACCCGGCTCATCGTCTGCGTACTCCTCCGGGTCGAAAAGCTTGGGGAGCGCCCGCTGCGCAGTCGCGGCGCGGCGATGCATGTCCAGGGCCCGACGGCGCGCGGTCACGGTGAGCCACGCGCCAGGGTTCTTCGGGATGCCACGTGGGCCCCACGTGGACAATGCACTGGCGTACGCGTCCTGGACGGCTTCTTCGGCCGTGTCGATATCACCGGCAACACGTACGGTGGCCGCCAGCACGAAGGCCCACTCCCTGCGGTGCGCATCGGCAACCGCGGCAGCAACCTCCGAGCTGGCGGCCTGCGCCATCAGCTGACCATTCGCACGGGCCGGACCTCTACCCCGACGCCGGCGGGAACCTCCTTGGCGATCTCCAGCGCCTCATCCAGGTCGCCCGCCTCGATCAGGTAGTAGCCGCCCAGCGTCTCCTTCGACTCGGCAAAAGGACCATCTGTCACCGAGAATCCGCCCGCTCCGTCGCGTCGGATGGACGTCGCCGTCGAGGGCGGCTGCAGTGCGGCCCCGTTGAGCAGGGATGCGCCGCGGCGCTGCTGGAACTCCTGGTAGGGGGCGCTCATAGACTCGCCTTCGGATTGTTTCGCCGCTTCATCCTGGAAGATCAGGACCAAATACTTTGACATTTTCGTACTCCCTTCGTGGTAACTCTGGTTTGAGCTTTCACTGCATCGACGCCGAACACCTCGCCGTCACCAGGACCGTCCGTTCCGGCCCTTACTCATACGACGTCCGCCGGAACCCCAGATCGACAACTACTGCCAGAATTCCAAAAGAAGCCACAACATGCCACGGGTCTTATCTGTGTGGCCGGGCTGTGGAAGCGGACGGTTTAGCTGCCCTTCGCCGCCCGCGCTTCGATCGCGTCGAGGTCGCGGACGGCGAAGCGGTGATGTTCCCACTCCTCGTGGAGGATGACGTGCAGGCAGTCGAGCGTGGTCACGCTGTAGCGCGGATCGTCGGGAGCCTGGTGGGGCTTTTGCAGGTCCCCGGTCGTGACGGCGGCGAGGAAGTCGCGCACCATGGTCAGGCGGCCGGCCCGAACCTCGAGGACCTCATCGTAGGAGGGCTTGGCCGTTTGGAACACCAACATGTCCAGGCCGTCCGTATCGTACTCAACATTCGGCTCCCCTATCGGATGGTACGGCGCCTCATTCTCCAGGGCAGCCCCGCCCAGCCACTTATCGGTGGCCATCACCAGATGCCGCAGCGTCTGCGCAAACGACCACTCGCCGTCGACCGATACATCCTCGGTGCCGGCCGGCATCGCAGCCGCCCGCCGCAAAGTGGCGCCCACGTACCCTCGAGCCTGTTCCATGCCTCCCTCAGGCTGTCCGGATCGGCGGCGTGCCTCAGCTCTCGGCCGGGAAAGCCCCGGTTGAGTTCCGCGTCAACGAGTGGAGACACATCCACTCCGTTCACCAGCATCGATCCCTGGTCCTCCAGGAGCCAGGGAGCATCGATGTCTACGCGCTCAACATAAACGCCGCGCATCACCGCACCGGACAGGTCGGAGCGGACGAATTTGGACCCGCTCAGGTTCACATCGGAAAACTGCGCGCCCCGCAGGTCATCTGACTCGGTAAAGGTTGCCATGCGCGCCATCTTTCCCGGTGAATCGTCATGCATCAAGGACTGCGTGACGTCTTGAACCGCGATTTTCGAAGGGGTAGCTCCGTCCGTTGACTCGCGATTCGCAGCGGAGGTGCAATTAAGGTGGCTCCCGCAACAGCAGAAGCCAGTCCACGAAGCGGCCCCCGCTTCCGTGAGGCCGCCCCAAATTGGAGGTCGGAATGGGACAGGCACGCGAGGTCATGGATCGCCTGAACAAGGCGATGGAAGCAAAAGACAAAGAGACGCTGGCACGCAGCTACGCCACCGACGCCGTCGCCTACACCCCGGACAAGGGTGAGCTCCGCGGCCGCGACGCCATCACCAGCTACCTCTTCGAACTCTGGGACGCCATGCCGGACGTCCGGTACGAGCAGACGGGACGGCACGAGGCCGGCGACGTGGCCATCGATGAGGGCATCGTCATCGGCACCAACACCGGCCCGCTGCGCATGCCCTCCGGTGAAACCATGGAGCCCACTGGCAAGCAGCTCCGCATCAGGAGTTGCGACGTTGCCAAGGTGGAGGGTGGCGAGATCACCTCTCACCGCTTCTACTTCGACCAGGTGGAGTTCCTGTCGCAGCTCGGATTGATGGGTGAAATGCCCACGCATTGACGGGTTGTCCGGCAGAACGGCAAAGAGAGATGCCGTGGATACCTTGTGAAAGGTATCCACGGCACACTTATTTACGGCGAGAGGTAGCGCTAGCTCTCGCAGGCAACGCCGTCCTTGTCCCGGTCAAGCGCCGCCCGGTAGCCAGCCTGCCCGGAGTAGAGCGGCGCTGCCCCGGCAGCCTTGGCCTCAGCACAGCTGCTGAAGTAGGCAGCGGCCGGCGCTGGCGCGGCGGGAGCCGCCGGTGCTGGCTTCGCGGCTTGCTGTGCTGCTGCCTGTTCGGCCGCGGCTTTCTGAGCAGCAGCCTGCGCGGCTGCCTGATCTGCTGCAGCCTTGTCCGCGGCGGCTTTTTCGGCCGCAGCTTTTTCGGCTGCCGCCTTGTCGGCGGCGGCCTTGTCGGCGGCGGCTTTCTCTGCGGTGGCCTTTTCCGCCGCAACCTTCTCAAGGGACTTGACACCGAGGTGCACGGTGGAATCCTTTGCCACCTGTGCGCCTTCCGTGGGGTCTTGGGACGTCACCTGCCAGTTCTTCTTTGAAAGGATCGTCTTGCCGTCGACGGTGTCCACAGCCTCGACCTTAAGCCCGAGATCTTCCAGTTGATCCGTGGCTTTATCAAGGGTCAGGCTCGTCACGTTTGGAACCGTGACGGTAACCTCAGCAACTGCATCAGCACTTGCAGTTGCAGTTGCCTGCTTGCCACTGCAGCCCGTCAGCATGAGGCCGCTCAGCACAACTAATATCAGCGTCTTTTTCATTTTTCCCCCTTGGAAAATTGTTGAATCGGTGGAGTGATTGGGCGTGGCTAGGTCTCGCAGGCCACACCGTCGGAATCGCGGTCAAGCGCCGCCCGGTAGCCGGCTTGCCCGGCATAGATCGGTGCGGCGCCGGCGGCCTTGGCCGCCGTGCAGTTGGCGTAGTAGACGGCGGCCGGCGCTGCTGGAGCAGGTGCGGGAACGACCGCTGCGGGAGCAACGGGGGCCGGGGCTGGTGCCACCGCTGCCGGAGCCGGAACCACCGGGGCGGCTGCCACCACCGGTGCAGCTTCAGGTGCGGGCGCCGGCGCCGCAGCAACTGGTGCCTGCTCGTTGGTTGGTGCGAGCTGGCCGGAGCAGTCGGCCAGGATTCTGGCCATCGCATCGTGCTCCGCCTGGGTAACCCACAGGCTGTACGTAGCCTTCACCGAAATCTGTCGCGCCACGTATTCGCACCGGAAGCCCTTGTTCGGCGGCAACCAGGTGGCGGCGTCGCCGTCGCCCTTTTTCATGTTGGTGGGACCGTCCGTGGACTGGAGGTTCAGGGGGTCATTGGCGAAGGCGGTCCGCTGCTCCACGGTCAGCTGCTGGGCGCCCTTCTGCCAGGCGTCGCTGAGGGCAACAACATGGTCAATCTGGACGGCGCTGCTGGTGGCACTCCCCCGCAGAAAGCTGATAATGGTACCCGTGTAGGGATCCGCCAGAGTTCCGGACTGCACCTTGCAGGGGACGCTGTTGGTGTACGCGATCCCTGTAAGGTCGCGTTTGAGCATGTCGTTCCGGGTGTCGCAGCCGTTGCGGTCGACGTCTGCCCAGGCCTGTCCAAAGAGCGCACGGTCATATCCCGTCTTCGGCGCCCGGCCCTTGATGGGAAGGGTGGCCAGGAGATCGATCGCCTTGGTAGCAAAGGCCGGCTGCGTCTTCGGAGCCGCTACGCCGTTCGCAACGAGGCTTGGAGTCTCAGGATCGAGCGGGGCGCCCGTCGCCTGCGCGGTTGGAGTGGACGACGGCGTCGGCGCCGCTTTTGCAGATGCGCTCGCTGTGGCGGTTCCTGGCGAGGCATTCGAGTCCGAGGAGGCTGCCTGAAGGTCATCCGCGTTGGTCCGCGGCAACGCGACTGCGCCGGCGATGAAGAGAGCGAAGGAGACCGCCAGGGCGATGCCCCCTGCCTTCCGCTTGGCAGGAAGACATGCCCAGGAACGGCGCCCGGTCACCAGAATGTAGAGGCCGGTAAGGGCTGCCGAGATAGCAAGGAAAACCAGAGCGCCCCCGAGACCGCCACTGAAAGCACCAATAATCATGAAGAGGGCTGTGATGCCGCCGACGACGAACGTGGAAGCGCGTGGCCTACGGGGCGGATTAGGTCCGGGCGCCGGAGCAGATGGTGCTGACCCGAAAAGGGTCTGACTGTTCGACATTATTTCCCCAATAATGAAGGCCCGGCGTTCAGCCCGACCTTTTCTCTTGAAACTTCACGTAAATGCCGAGCCTATTTCTCGCAGAGCCAAGGAAACCGAAACTGCGACGAACCTCGGACAACGTTGATTGAGTCTTGAGCCGATCTTGATGAAAAATGTCGCAAATTATCATTTTTATCGTTTTGGGGGAAATCGATATATAGTTCCTCTTTCGTTTCCGGCTGCCAACAGGTCAGCGACATGACCACCCCTGGCCCCCTTATGTACACCTAAGGCGACATTCGGCACCCAACCGGCGCCCCGCCGTCGTACTCCCTCACGCCGGATTGGATGCATTGTGCTCCATCCGGCCGTCGGAATATTCGGCGGCACTAGCGCAGCCAAAGCACGACGGCGGAACTCCGCTCGGGCGGCCGCCTCACCGCTCCGCCGCCCTACTTTCAGGTCCCGCGTGCGCCGCCTTTGCGGCCTCGTAGCTGGTGCCGAAGGGCAGCGTGTCCATGTCGAGCATGGGGTTATCGTCCTGCGTTGCCACGAGTTCCCGGGCAGCTTTCTCCGAATCCACGCTGGGCATTGACCCGGGCAGGTGCCTCCGGGCGGATTCCGGCAGGAAGTAAATGGTGACCGCAGCGATTGCCGAGGTGGCCATGAGGTAGTACGCGGGCATCATGTCGTTGCCCGTCAGTTGGATCAAGCTCGCAATAATGAACGGGGTGGTGCCGCCGAAAATCGCCACGGCGAAGTTGTAGGCGATGCCCATGGCCCCGTAGCGGTGGGCCGTGGGGAACAGTGCCGGCAGCGCCGAGGCGAGATTGGCAACGTAGAACGTGACGGGGAAGGCGATCAAGGCAAGGCCGGTGATCGTGGCCGGGATGGTTCCGACAGAGATGAGAATGAACGCGGGGAGCGACAGCACCACCGTGCTGATGGCACCGATCCACAGCACGGGACGCCGGCCGATCCTGTCCGAGAGATGACCGGTCAGCGGGATGCACAGGGACATGGCCACCAGGACCGGGATGGTCAGGAGAGTCCCGTGGATCTCGTCGTATCCCTTGTTGGTGGTCAGGTACGTGGGCATGTAGGACGTGAGGGCATAACCCACCGTATTGGCAGCGGCCACGAGGATCATGGCCAGCACTATCCTCTGCCAGTAGGCCTTGAAGATTCCCACCGGGCCCATGGCGCCGAGCACCTCACCGGTTTCGGGATGCCTGGCGACTTCGGCCTCTGCGTCGAGGGTTGCCTGGAACGCGGGCGATTCCTCGATTTTCATCCGGAAGTAGATCGCGATGATGCCGGCCCTACGATCAGGAACGGAATACGCCAGCCCCAGGCCTCCATCTCGGCCTGGCCCAGGGTCAGCTGGAGGACAGACACCAGACCGGCACCTATGGCAAAGCCCAGATAGCTGCCCATGTCCAGGAAGCTGGCGAAGAAGCCGCGGCGATGGTCCGGGGAGTGCTCACTGACGAACGTCGTGGCGCCTGCGTACTCGCCACCGGTCGAGAAGCCCTGCACAAGCTTGGTGATCACCAGCAGCACGGCAGCCCAGATGCCCAGCACCGAGTACCCCGGGAGCAGACCGACGACGAAGGTCGCCGCGGCCATGAGCATCAAGGTCATCGCCAGGACCTTCTGGCGGCCGATCTTGTCGCCAAGCCAGCCGAAAAAGACGCCGCCCACGGGGCGGGCGATAAACGTTGCTCCGAAGGTTCCCAGCAGGAACAGGTTCTGCACGGCTTTGTCTGCTTCGGGCAGGAACACCGGCCCCATGGTGGTGATCAGATAACCGAACACACCGACGTCGTACCATTCCATCGTGTTTCCGACGATCGTCCCGCCGAGCGCTTTCCTGAGGGTCCGGTGATTAACAACATTGACGTCTGAAACGCGGAGACGGCGTTTCTTTAGAGGTTGCTGCATCATGCTCGCCCCACCTCCAAAGTGAAGTGGCGCATCAGCTGGCTTACCGGCACTTTGGTTCCTCCAATGGAGGTCACACGCCACCGACGGATGGCGCCGTCTTTGACGCTGGACTCACCGCGATGGCGAAGCCCAGGTGTCCGGCAATCGTGCCGGGCTGTCGAGAAGAGTCGGATGTCCGATCGTGCGGAAGAACCCTGCGTTCAGTCCTGTCCCATGGGGGATTTCGGCTCAATTGTGCTGCTCCGACCATTTTCGCACCGCCGCCCGGGCACATCAATGAAATTCCGTGAGAAACCCGTTCAGAAACCGGCTGTTCAGAAGCTTGTGACTATCGGGGAACAAGCCGCCACAGGGACGTGACCTCGGCCGCGCGCGCCTCAAACAGAGGATCGTCGCGGTCCGATGCCTTCGGATGCGTCGGCTTGGTGTCGAGCCGTTCCACCACCTTCAGCCCAGCCGCCTTGATGGCGGCCAGCAGATCGTCACGCGACCGCAGGCCAAGGTGCTCGGCCAGGTCGGAGAGGACAAGCCAGCCCTCACCGCCCGGCTCCAGATGGCCGGAGAGTTCGTTCAGGAAGCGGAACAGCATCCTGCTCCCGGGGTCGTAGACGGCGCTGTCCAGGGTGGAATGCGGCGTGGCCGGAATCCAGGGCGGGTTGCACACAACGAGCGGCGCCCGTCCGGGCGGGAACATGTCGGTCAGGACGGCCTCAGCGCGGTCCTGGACACCGAGGTTCCGGAAATTCTCGCCGGCGCAGGCGATGGCACGCGGTTCATTGTCCGTCGCTACCACGCGGTGGACGCCACGGCGCGCGAGGACGGCAGCGAGCACCCCGGTGCCGGTTCCGACGTCGAACGCCAGCGTGTCAGAGGGCAGCGCAGCGGCGGCCACGAGATCCACATACTCACTCCGGGTGGGGAAGAACGTGCCATAGTGCGGGTGGATGCGGCCCTGCAGGGCATCGACGTAGACGCCAGTCCGTCGCCACTCGTGAGCGCCAATTGCCCCGACAAGCTCATGCAGGGACACAACGGATGATTCGCCGATATCGCCGTACGCTTCAGCGGCGGCCTCCCGGATATCCGGTGCGCGGCGCAGCGGCACCACAGGGCCCGGATCAAGAGGAATCAGCAGCAGGCCGAGAATGCGTGCACGATGCGAGCGGGACTGGCGGTGCCGATAGAACCCATCGGCCGGAGATCCTGCGAACTTTTTCTTCCCGGCGCTTACCCGCCGGTCCATGGCGTTGAGGATCTGCCGCGCGTTGTGGAAGTCACCGTGCCAGAGCATCGCGATCCCCTGTGACGCCATCCGGTTCGCCTCATCGGCCGTGAGGGAGTCGGTGACCACTTCGACGCGCGTCGGCGCCGGCCTGCCGTTCGCCGAACGCCATCGCGCGGTCATGCAGTCACCCGCCTCGGCCCAGGTCACGAGGGCGCGCTCATCCACCGCAGCTGTGCGCGAGGGCTTGAGGTCCGGCGTCGGGAGTCCCACGGGAGCTGGCGTGTCGGTACTGATAAAAGATCCATTCCAAGAGTCTGGGGGCCAATCGGCGACTGACGATTGCGGCGGCGATTCCACCAACGTCCAGGGCTACGGCCCAAGATTCCGGACCGTCATCCGGCCGCGAACTGGGCTTGGTTGATGGCCGCTGGAGCCATTCAGCCTGCATTGTCAGGATACAGGGGTGCCATGGCCGCCACCGCCGCCCGACCCGGGGAAGGACGAAACCCCAGGCAGTGCTGATTAGCCGATCTTGAAGGCCGCGGCGCGGTTTGGTGCCGAAGGCGTCGAGTCCGCGTATCCGGACGGCAATGCCCGCCGGCTTCTGTCTTTTTAACCGTTGACATGTGACCAATCAGTCACCTATTCTGGAACGGTGGACGCCGTATTCAAGGCCCTCGCCGACCCCACCCGCCGGGACCTGCTCGATGAGCTCTTCCGGGAGGACGGGCAGACCCTGCACGCACTCGAGGCCCGCTTCGAGATGACCCGCTACGGCGTCATGAAGCACCTCAAGCAACTGGAGGACGCCGGCCTGGTGGTCACCCGCCGCCGGGGCCGGGAGAAACTCCACTTCCTCAATCCGGTGCCCATCCGCCTGGTCCACGACCGCTGGGTCAGTAAATACGCACAACCATGGGCCGCTGCCCTCAGCGACCTCAAAACCAGATTGGAAAGTCCCATGGAAAAGATCTTCGAAATCTACATCAAGACCACCCCGGAACGGCTCTGGGAAGCCATCACCACCAGCGACATCCGCAGCAAATACCAGTTCGGCAACACGCACACCGCGGACTGGACACCGGGCGGCCACTACGAGATGCACAACCCCAAAGCCAACGGCATGGTCCTGGGCGAAGGCGAAAACATCGAAGTCGATCCCCCGCGCAAACTTGTCCAGACCATGCGCGCACTCTGGGACGACGACGTCAAAGCCGAAGGCACCTCCCGCGTCACCTGGGAAATCGAACCCGTGGGCGACTCCTGCCACCTCACCGTGACGCACAGCGACCTCCGCGAAGGCGCCAACGACCAGCTCTACGGCGGCTGGCCCATGATCCTCTCCGGCCTGAAGACCTGGCTGGAAACCGGCGAAAAACTCACCACGCCGGGCTCCCTGATGTACACCTGAGGCGCTGGCCCAGCGAAGCCCGGTGCCGGCGGCGGGCCATGTCGGCTAACGAGCCAAGGCATCGCTCGATATTTTCTGGCCACCGTACCCACGATTTGCTTGGATAACCGACGGGGGTGCGGCTGCACGTCCTTCAGCACGAAGGATCCCCGCCTCTAAGATGAGGCATGGACTTCGGGGATGTGCTCTGGACGGTTTTGGGGGCCGGGCTGATTCTGCTGATGCTCGCCGACGTCTTTCGCACGCTCCTTTATCCGCATGGTTCAGGTCCTGTAAGCCGGGCCATCATGCGGGGACTCTGGCTGCTCACGAGAAGGCTAAGAGGCCGGGCCTCCACTATCGCCGCGCCTTTGGCAATGGCTGCTGTCATCGGCGCCTGGGCGGGGCTCGCAGTTATCGGGTGGGCCCTGCTGTACCTGCCCCATCTGACGGATGGTTTCGTCTACGGCGACGGGGTGCCTCAGGAGGCCGACTTCGCTGAAGCGCTCTACATCTCGCTGGTGACTCTTTCCACCGTGGGGTACGGCGACATTGTGGCGGCCCATCCGCTGCTCCGACTGGTCGCGGCCTTCCAGGCTGTCACCGGTTTCGGTTTGCTGACCGCCACGGTCTCCTGGATCCTGCAAATGTACCCGGCCCTCAGCCGCCGACGTGCGCTTGCCCATGAGCTAAACCTGTTCAGGGAAGCCGCAGGTCCTGAGGGTGTGGCATCGCTGGATCCGCGGCATGCCGCCGGACTGCTCGAATCACTGGCCAGAAACGTGGCGTCCGTCAGTATAGATTTGCTGTCCTTCCACGAGACCTATTACTTCCACGAAGTCGAGCAGCGGGGTTCCTTGCCTGCCACGGTTGCCTATGCCCACGGGTTGGCGTCAGACGCCGAACGCAGCGAAAACCCCGACCTCCAGTTTGCCGGACGGATGCTGCATGCGTCGCTGGACCACCTCGCAGAGGTCCTCCGCGGGAAATTCGGCCATCAGGGGACGACGTCGTCAGCGGTCTTCGACAGCTACGCGCTGCACCATAAACACAAACAGCCGAGGGAACCGGACACGGAATAGGCTCCGGCCCCGTAGGCAGGCAACGATCACACAGTCCAGGCGCAGTGTTTCGACATACGATCAGCCTGTCCCTCTTACCGCAGTATGACCTCGCCGCGCGGATGGCTTTGCGGACCGCAGCACCCAGCACGGAGACGACCGGGACCAGGCAGACGAGGGCCACCACGGTGTTGGGCCGGAAAGCTACCCGTCCGCCGACGTTCCGGTAGACCCCCAATCGGTAGCCCCGATCAAGCCGTTCGTGGATGACTCCGGGCTCCCTCATGTACACCTGAAGCGAAGGTCGGCGCCCAAGCCAGCGGCCGCCGTCGTAATTCCCGACGGCGGCCGCTGGCCAGGTGCCGGCGTTAGGTGACCCCGTGCGCCAGGCCCTATTGCCCCGGAGCCCGGTATGACGGCGTCATCTTGGACGCCGCATCGATATCTTCCGGCGTCATAAGAGGCTTCAGCCGCACGCTCACGTTACCCGTCGAATTGATCATCAGTGAAAGGGCTGCAGCGCCCGCCTGGTCCGGCACATCAAAGATGCCCAGGACGTCGGTGTCCCCGAAGGCGTAGTAGAAACTCTCGATGGTTCCGCCCACCGACTTGAGGGCGTCCACCAGCGCGTCACGCCGCTTGGTGCCGCCTTCACGCATGAGCCCCTTGATTCCCTCGCCCACGTAATTCGCTTCAAACAGATACTTGGTCATGGTCTCTCCTGTCCCGTGATGTCCAGGACACGGGCATCCCAGCGCGTGCCTGGCACCCAATGAGGGAGGATCCTGGACGGTCCCCGAGTGGGGCCGTGGCCAAAGCATAGGCTCGCTGCCGCGCACAGACAACAGCTGCCGCGAAAGGCCGGAAAGGCTCCCGCCTGCGGTCTCCAGGGTGCCGGCCGGCACCCCACCGGCGCGCCGCCGTCGTACGTCTGGCACAGCGACCCTCATTCCTATCGCTTCTTGGTACTAAGTGCAGTACCTTGGGCCGTACACCGTGCGGGAAGCGTGCTGCTGGGCACCGTTTATCCGGCCGCCGCAGACCTGGGACGAGGGATGGCGCCCGGTGCTGGACCTGCTGATGGAGGGACTCTGGGGGTTCCTGGACTGACCCAATCCCGGCGAGTGCGTGAGCGCACAGACCAGAGAGCGAACTCATGAAATCTGCAACCCTTCCGCGCTCCCGTCAAAACTCCCGGACCCGGTGGCTCGTGCCCGCCGCCCTGATCCTGCTCAGCCTCGTCCCGATCATCGCCGGGGCAGTGCGCCTGACCGATCTCACGGGAGGTCAGATTAGGCCGGATAACGCGCGGTTCTTCGATTCGCCGGTTCCCGTGCTGATCCACATACCCGCTGTCACCATCTACCTGGTGCTTGGGGCGTTTCAGTTCGTTCCCTCGCTTCGCCGGGGCAAGCGCGGCAAGGTCAGCTGGCACCGCATTGCCGGACGCATTCTTGTCCCCACCGGCCTGCTTGCCGCCCTGTCAGGTTTGTGGATGGCAGTCTTCTCCGATCTCCCGCCCCTGGACGGGACGCTGCTTCTTGTCCTTCGCCTGGTCTTCGGGTCGGCCATGGTTGCCTTCATAGTCCTGGGATTCATCGCGGTGAAACGCCGGAACTACGTCCGGCACAGTGAGTGGATGTCCCGGGCGTACGCCATCGGCATCGCCCAGGGAACCATCGTGGTGGTGACCATTCCCTGGATTCTTGTGGTGGGACCGGTGGACGAGCTGACCCGGGCGCTCCTGATCGGAGCATCGTGGGTCCTCAGCCTGGCGGTGGCCGAATACTTCATCCACCGGAGAGCCCAAAAACCCACACGAACGCCCCGCCCTTCCGTCCAGCCCGCTTAGGCCCGGCCGGAAGCCGACAGAAGTCGGAAGCGCCAGAATTAGTAAGTGCACTTACGGATTCGGATCTAAACTTAATCATGGACACGATCCCGGCGGTTTTCCTCGTCATCGGGGTAGCGTTCGCCTGGCTGGGCGTGACGCTTGTCGTTATCCTCCGGTCTCGGCACCGTAGGAGTGGATCGAGGCCGGTACATTCAGCGCATCCCACGGACCAGGCTCACCTCCGCACCGGCATGCGCTGGCGCCGCCTCCGCCGGATCGCGGACCAGACCACTGGAACTCCGGCGAGACGACGCAGCCTGAAAATCAGGAACGTCCGCCACTAAAGGCCTCCACCGGCAACCGCCCCTGGCACTTGTACCGGCCCCACAGTGACCTCCGCAAGAGGCTCGTGCGCGGAGGCGGTCATCGGCACCCGCTCAAGCGCCGCCGTCGTACTTCAACGGCCGTCCTCTGCGGCGTCAGGACACGCGGCGGAATTCCCCCGGCCGGAGCTGGACATGGATGGGCAGCACCAGCTGGATGTGGGTGTCGCCGATGGGCTTGTCGAGCAGCTCGTTGATGGAGGTCTGCCCTTCCAACTCGCTGTGCTGGTTTTTGCCCATGTATCGAGCTTATGCGCGCCACGGCGGGAGTGAATCCTAAGACACGGATGAGCTATGGCCTCTTGCATGCGGCAGTGCCAGTATGTGGAGAATCAGGTTCGCTGCAGGCGCCCCCAACCCGGGCAGTAAGGACGCGCGCTCATGACCTATGTGAACAGTTTGGGCGAGGTGGGACGCGGTGACATCGCCGTGGCCGGCGGCAAGGCCGTAGGATTGGGCGGCCTCATTCAGGCCGGGCTGCCCGTCCCCCCGGGGTTTGTGCTGACCACCGCAGCCTATTCGTATTTTGTGGATGCCAACCACCTCGAGGCCGGCATCCAGGAACTGGCAACCCTGTCGCCGCAGGCCGCGCCGCAGGACTACGAGGACGCCTCGGAGCGGATCCGGACCCTGTTCACGGCTTGCACCATGCCGGCCGTCATCGCAGCAGAACTCGCCGCTGCCTACGGGCGTCTCGACGACGGGGACACGGCCGTTGCGGTGCGTTCCTCCGCCACGGCGGAGGACCTCGCCGAGGCCAGCTTCGCCGGGCAACAGGAAGCGTACCTGAACGTCCGCGGGTCCGGGGCGCTGTCCGCGGCCGTGATTGATTGCTGGGCTTCCCTGTGGACGGCGCGTGCCATGGCCTACCGGGCCCGTGAAGGCATCGGACCGGACGCGGCGCGCCTCGCCGTCGTGGTCCAGAGGATGGTCGAGGCCGAGGCAGCCGGGGTCATGTTCACCGCCAACCCGGCCAACGGGCGCCGCGACCAGATCGCGATCAGCGCCGCGTGGGGCCTGGGCGAGTCCGTGGTCAGCGGAACGGTCACCACGGATGACGTAATGGTCGACGCCGGGACGGGCACCGTGGCGTCGCGGCGGACAGCTGACAAGGAAGTCATGACCGTCTACGCGGAGCACGGAACCCGGGAGGAGCCGGTGGCGGCAGCCCGCCGTCGTGCGCCCGTACTGGATGACAGGGCGGCAGCCGAGCTGGCCGGCTACGGCAAACGGATTGCGGATCATTTCGGGACACCGCAGGACATCGAGTGGGCGCGGGCCGGTGACCAGTTCTTCATCCTGCAATCCCGGCCCATCACAGCGCTGCCCGAACCGGCGGCTGACACCCCTGATACGTGGCCTGTGCCGTATCCGAAGGGCCTCTACTTCCGGGCGAGCATCGTGGAACAGTTGCCCGACCCGCTCTCGCCGCTGTTTGCCGACCTCATTGACGGCTCGGTGTCCAGGTCGCTGCGAGCCTTGATGAACGAGCCCGTCGGCACGAACGTCATCCGCGAGGACGACGTGGGACTGCCCACCATCAACGGCTACGCCTATTACTACTACCGCACCTCGGGGATGTGGCGGGTGATGGGCAAGGCGCTGACGGCTGTACGCGCGCTGGCCCGCGGCAAGGCGCACATGGGAGTGGCCGGCTGGCGCGAATTTTCGCATCCCCGCTACGAACGGGTGATCAAGGACTGGCAGGCGAAGCCCGTCGCGGAGCTCACCGGTGCGGAACTGCTGGCGGGTGTGCAGGCGCTGCTGGACGCCGGCACCGTGTACTACACAGCCGTGCAGTCAGTCATTCCGCTCGCCGCAACCAGCGAAATCTCCTTCCGGGCGTACTACGACAAGTTCGTCCGGCGCGACGGAGATCCCCCCGCCCTGACGTTCATCCTCGGCTTCGACAGCGAACCCATCCGGGCGGAGAAGTCGCTGTACGGCCTGGCAGCCTGGGCCCGCAGTGTCCCCGGGCTCGCCTCTGCGATCCTCCATGAACCGACGACGGCGGCGGCCGAGTCCCAGCGCACCGGTTTCCCGCCTGCCGGGTTCGATGAGAAACTGTGGCAGCTATGGCGTCCCCGCTTCCAGGACCACCTGGACCGGTTCGGCCATGCGGTCTACAACCTGGACTTCGCCAGCCCGGTTCCGGCCGACGATCCGTCAGCGCTGCTGGAGGCGGTCAAGTTCTATCTGTGGGGGCAAGGTGCTGACCCGCACGAGCGGCAGCGGCTGTCCTCCGCCCGCAGGGAGGACGAAACCAGCCGGATCAGCACCCGGCTCGGGCCGCGCCGCCGGGCCGCGTTCCTCCGTTTGCTCCGGTGGGCACAGACCACCGCCCCGATCCGCGAGGACGCCCTGGCCGACGTCGGCCTGGCGTGGCCGCTGCTGCGGCGGATGCTGCTCGAACTCGGACAGCGGCTGGTGGACTCCGCCGTCATCGCCGAGCCCGCCGACGTGTTCTGGCTGCGGCACCGGGAGCTGCGCAGCGCCGTCGAGTTCGGCCTGGCCGCGCCGGGAGCCTCGGCGGTGGCAATTGCCGGCGCCGGACGGCCTGTCCGCGCCGCCGCCGTCGAGGAGCGCAGGATGCTCTGGCGGGGCCAGGTGAGGGCCGCTGCCCCGCAAATGCTCCCGGAGAGCCGGTGGATGGACAAGGCCTTCGGGTCAATGATGCCCGCAGGCTCGCAGCACCAACTCGGCGACATCATCAAGGGCACCGGCGCGAGCGCGGGCCGAGTCACCGCTCCGGCCCGCGTCCTGCGGGGGCCCCAGGATTTCGCCCTGATGGAACCCGGAGAGGTCCTCGTGGCCCGCATCACCACTCCCGCCTGGACCTCGCTGTTCGCGATGGCCTCCGCCGTGGTGACCGACGTCGGCGGGCCGTTAAGCCACAGCTCCATCGTGGCCCGGGAGTACGGCATCCCGGCCGTGCTGGGCACCGGTGTGGCCACCCAGCGGCTGACCAGCGGCCAGCAGATCCGCGTGGATGGCGACGCCGGCACCGTCACGGTCGAGCAGCCGAGCCCTACTCAGGGGCCGTGACCTGACGCCTGCCCGGTGGCATGATGGGCGCATGAGCCGAGTCACGTGCGACCTGACCATCTCCCTTGACGGATTCCTCGCCGGCCCGAACCAAAGCCCGGCGGACCCCCTGGGCGAGGGCGGAGAGCTCCTGCACCGGTGGATGTTCGAAGAACCCGAGGCCAACTCCGCAGCGATCGAAGGCATCCTCGCGGCCGGCGCTTTCATCATGGGACGGAACATGTTCGCAGGGCCCGGCCACGGGGCGTGGGCTGCGGACTGGCGGGGATGGTGGGGCGAGGAGCCGCCCTACCACGCACCGGTGTTCGTGCTGACCCACCATCCACGCGGACCCCTGAAGATGCAGGGCGGCACCACGTTCAACTTCGTGAACGATGGGATCGAATCCGCGCTGGCCCAGGCGCGGGAGGCCGCCGGCAGCAAGGACGTGGCCATTGCCGGCGGCGCGCAGACCGTCCAGCAGTACCTTTCGGCGGGGCTGATCGACGAGCTGCGGCTCCACACCGCGCCCATCATCCTGGGAGCCGGCGAACGGCTGCTCGACGGCGTCGCGAACCTCACGCTGGAGCCGACCGAGGTGAGCGGCACCAGCCTCGTCACCCACGTCCGCTACCGGGTGATCCGCTGAAAAGCTGACGCTCGATCTGCATCAGACGCACCCGTAAATAACGTAGACAGAGCGTCCTCTCGCAGCTGGCTTAGCCCAGGACGGCCCACCCCCGCGGCGGCACCAGGACGGCGTTCGCACCGACATCGACGGTCGCCTGTCCGGCGACGACGGACGTGGCGCCCGTGGCGCTGATCCGCTGGGTGTCGTGCGAGAGGTTCAGTGCGACCACGAGCGCATCGGTGTCAACCGCGATGCGGTATGCAAGCACCTCGTTGGAGAGCTGGAGCACGTCCGTGGTCGCACGGTGCAGCCATGGGTTCCGTCTCCGCACCCCGACGAGCTCCTGGTGCACGGCGAAGATGGGTCCTCCCACGGCCGAGAGCTGGTCGGGGGAGGAGGGGAAGAGCGGCCTCACGTCGTCGTCGCCCCCTGCCCTGTCCTTCTTGACGCCCCTGTAGCCCTGCTCGTCGCCGTAGTAGATGGACGGCGTTCCGCCGACCGTGAGCAGGACGACGACGGCGTGCGGCACGAGTGCTGTATCGGTGAGCTTGCTCGCGATGCGGGTGACGTCGTGGTTGCCGATGAAGGTCAACGGTGCGTAGGAGCCCAGGAGCGCGTTGTGTCGTTCGAATGCGGCCGCGAGTTCGAAGAAGTTCGCGTCGTTGAGCGAACTCCAGACAGCCTTCCATAGCTCGTATTGCGTGGCGGAATCGAGTCCGCCGGACCGGACCTCCGCCGCATAGTCGCCGTGGATGTACTCGCCCACGAAGTACGCGTCCGAATGGGATGACCGGACGCGCGCGGTGACCGGGGCCCAGAACGACGACGGGACGGCATAGGCGGCGTCGAGTCGCCAGCCGTCCGCACCCCGGCGCAGCCAGTACTCCATGACGTCCACGACGAAATCGGCGACGGCCGGCTCGTCATGGTTGAGCGCCACGAGGTGGTGGTGGCCCTCGAAGTCGCGGTACGCGGGTTCGACGCCGGGAGCGGCACCGTCGGGCCACTCCAGCGAGAACCAGGAGGCGGTGTCCGCCTCCTGCCCGCGTGCGAGGACATCCTGGAACGGCGCGAAGGAGCGCCCGGTGTGGTTGAAGACGCCGTCGAGCAGTATGCGCAGTCCGCGACGGTGTGCCTCGGCCACCAAGGTGTCGAAGTCCTGCTCGGATCCGAGCCGGGGATCGATCCGGAAGTAATCCGTGGTGTCGTACCCGTGCGTCTCCGACGCGAAGATGGGGCCGAGGGCCAGCCCCGACGCCCCGAGTTCCACCGCGTAGTCGAGCCACGGGACAAGGTCCAGCAACCGGTGGTCAGCGGCGGGTTCCGGCGTGGCGGTCTTCTCCGCGCCGACGAAGCCGAGGGGATAGACCTGCCACCAGATGGCGTGCTGGACCCAGCCAGGTTCGTTCATGGCGATGATGCCCTTCCGTCCGTTCCCGGCCACCCGGGAAGGGCGGCAGGCTGGCCCGGGCGGGGCCGGCGTCCCGTCTAGCCTATATCGACCAGGAGGTGGCCCCTGGTGGTGAGCTGCTGGACTTCAATGGGCTCGAGGAACGCCCGTCGGTCCCAGTTCAGCGTCGGGCCCTACCGGGATGACGTTGGACGGCCTATCGTGGTTCTGTCATATCACGAGGGAAAGGAACTAAAATGTTCACCCTGCAAATAAGCTATCCGGTCCGGGACTACGGGGCATGGAAAGAGGTCTTCGACAGAGATCCCGCGGGCCGCGCCGCCTCGGGCGCCCGGTCTGTCCGGGTGTTCCAGGATTCAGACGACCAGAACAGCGTGACCGTGCTCCTTGACTTCGACAACAAGGAAGCTGCGACCGTCTTTCTGGAGCGGCTGCGCAGCCAGGTGTGGGATAAACCGGAGGTGATAGGGCAACTGATGTCGGCGCCGCCGTCAGCCAGGATTCTGGAGGAGGTGGCCCGCGAGGGTCAGGCCGCGGGCTGACCGCTTCGAATCCGGTGGCCCCTCCTCGGCAGGATGAGGTAGCCGCAACTTCATGCCTGCCGCTACTGGAGCTATTGGGCCCGGCTCGGTAACGTGCAACGCATGGCCATCAAATTTGAGAACGTCGGCATCGCCGTTCGCGACCTCGAAGCAACGATCTCCTTTTTCACAGACCTCGGTCTCACGGTCGTCGGCCGTGACACGGTCAGTGGCGAGTGGACCGAGACTGCCGTCGGCCTTGACGGCAACCACGCCAAAATAGCGATGCTCCAAACGCCAGACGGTCACGGTCGCCTTGAGCTCTTCGAGTACATTCACCCCGAAGCGATCGAGTCGGAGCCCACTCGTCCCAACGAGATTGGCATGCACCGCGTCGCGTTCTCAGTCGACGACATGGACAACGCCTTGGAGATAGCCGCGAGGCACGGCTGCCGTCCGCTTCGGGGGGTGGCGACCTATCAGGACGTCTACAAGCTCACCTACGTCCGCGGCCCCAGCGGCATCATCGTGATGCTCGCCCAGGAACTCAAGAAAAACTGAGGGCCGGATCGGCGCAGTTCAGCATTTGTTGCCAGGCCTCAGGGCTTCACGTCTGCCCGCTGGGCCTGTCCAGTGGGCACGGGCTGGACTCACATTAGCGAAAGGGAAGCTCTGTGCCCTGTTGGAAAGGCAACACTCCTTGTGCGGGGGTCATGGTGAACCAGTCGCCGCCCTGCTTGGTCGCAAAAATGATGACTCTCTGATTGGGATCGAGCGGATCGCCGTCCTGGTAGGACTCGATTCCAGTGCAGGTCGGGGGCATGGAGGAGATGCGGAGGTTCCCATCTCCGGGGTCCCCGTTGAGTACCTGCTCGACTTCAACTAGGTGGGTCGTGGCCTTGTGACCGTAAATGCTGGTCTCACCGGCCCGGCTTACAGACTTTCCGATGAGCACCACGCCGGCCTTGTCGTATTGGCCTTGAGGGGTCTCGAACCGGACCCAGTCAACGCACGCGAAGGGACCACCGCTTGGAACGAGGCTGCCGGTAGAACCAAGGATTGAGCTGATGGGCATCGGGAGTTGTTGGGTGAAGCGGAGCTGGTGGAGTTCGGCGTGGGTTCCGCAGTTCCCGGTCCGCCCGTCATCTTGTCGCCGCATGATGTCAGCAGCATGGTGAGAAACAGGTAGGGAACTATGCATTGCCACAACCGACTGCGTGTCATTGTGCTCCCTCATAAGTGGACGCTGATCCGCGCACTGAGACGAACTGCCCGTCGTCGGGGCCGCTTAATGTCCCGTCGGCGCGAGAGCAGCCGAACACCCGGATTGCCCACCCCTTTCGAGGTAGGTCCGTATGGCCTAATCCCCTTGGTCAGGCGTTGGCCTTCCGCTTGACCCAGCCCCACACGCCCGTAGCGACGAACAGGACGAGGCCGATGATTGCCAGCCAAATGAGGCCCTTCACGGCAAAGCCCACGATCGAAAGGACAAGCCAGATGACTAGAAGCGCAATTATTAGTCCCATAGCGGCATCCTACGCCCCCGCCGGATCCGGGAGTCTATGACGCGGACTCGTTCAGGTGGGCATCCCTGACGTCCGATGGTGTTGCGCCCTGAATAACCCAGCGGTTGCCATCCGGGTCGGCAAAGTACGAGAATTGCACTCCGCCCATGTCCTGTATTTCGCTGACATCGGCGCCCCGGCGGACGAGCTCGGCACGGACCGCGCCAATGTCGGGTACGACAAGCTGCAGCCCCTCGAGGCTGCCGGGCGTCATACTCGTCATTCCTGTACCGATGACTATCGAGGCGGCCGAACCTGGCGGCGTCAGCTGCACCACTCGCATTCCAGGGATGTGCTCCACATCGTGGTCAAGGACAAAGCCCAGCTTCTCCGTATAGAACGATTTCGACGTGTCGACATCGGCCACCGGTACTTGGACAACTTCAAGGCGCATCTCCATGCGCCTCACAGTACCGCCGCCGGATGTACTTCCGCGAGAGCCTGGCGCCAATGCATGGACTGGCGGAAAGCCTTTCAACGACCCCTTTCAGACCTGCGGACGTGGTGACGGTGATTGGGCCTCCCCCGGAGTGGCCAATATAGTAAGTTGCCTTATGATTTAGGTACACATTGCCGCAGCGCACCGGAAGGAACGGGTATGTTGGCGGAATCGCCGAGCTCCATCAGAATTGACGTGGGTGCTGGACGTTACCGGCTGGGTGAGGTGATCGGCCGCGGCGGCATGTCGTCCGTCTACCGTGCAAGGGATAAGAATCTGGGTCGGGACGTGGCCTTGAAGCTCTTCGCACCCCAGGCCCCCGATGCAGACGAGTTGAAACGACAGGCAGCTGAAATCACGCTGCTGGCGACGCTGAACCATCCCAGCCTCGTGACATTGTTCGATGTCGGCGTCGACGCACGCATCCCGGACGAGCCCCGGCCTTTCCTGACGATGGAACTGGTCGAGGGGCAGGATCTGCGCAGCCGAATCAGGCACAGTGAAGTCCCCTTGGACGAGCTCGCCGTCATAGGAGCCGGCATCGCTGACGCACTGGCCTACGTCCACGGCCTCGGCATCCTCCACCGCGATATCAAGCCGGGCAACATCCTCTTGGTGCAGACCCGGCCCGGGGAGCCACTGCGGGCCAAGCTCGCAGACTTCGGCATAGCACGAATCGCCGACTCAACACGCCTGACCGTTACTGGAGCCATGGTGGGCACCGCGGCGTACCTCAGCCCCGAGCAGGCCATGGGCTCCACGCTCACCCCTGCCACAGACATCTATTCGCTGGGGCTGGTCCTGCTCGAATGCATCAAGCAGAGGATGGAGTACCCCGGCAGCGCAGTCGAATCTGCCGTGGCGAGGCTGCACCGCGCGCCCAAAATTCCGGCGGATCTCCCTGCCGAGTGGGCCGACCTGATCCGCTCGATGACAACAATCGAGCCGCTGGAACGCCCCACAGCGGCGGACATCGAGACGGCGCTGCGGCGGGCCCTTGTTTCGCCGACATCCACTCCCGGCGAACTTGCACCGGAAACCACGCGTGTACTGCCGGCCATGCCGTTCAGGACGCCGTCCGTCACAGCAGAATCGCCCTCCCCTGATCTGCCGGCCAGGCCAACCAACGCAAGTCCCGACGGCGGGTATTCCGCCACCGCCGCCCAGTCCAGGCTGGCGCCTGGTGCCGATCAGCCCAGCGGCCCCCGGGGAACGCGCCGACGGCGGTCATCCCGGGCGGGACAGAAGGTGCGGCTCTGGGTGGTGGCCATCCCCGTCGTTCTCGCACTGGCGGGCGGGGCCGCGGCACTGACAGCGGGCCAGGCGCCAGAGTCCACATCCGGCGTCGTGCCTTACCCTGCGGTGAGCGGCACGCTGGGTGACCACCTTCAGGAACTTCAAAAGAGTGTGGAACCATGACCCGCTTCCATTCCACGGGCCAGCGCACCGGAGCACGGGGAGCTGGTTTTGCCGCCACCTTGGTGCTGGCGGCCTCGCTCGCCGGCTGCGGCCCGGCCGATACCGGCATGCAGCGCGACTCTGCCCACCAGCTCCAGGAACTCGTGCTCGGCGTGAGCCAGGCAGCGGCCGCAAACGATCACACGGCCGCGCTCAAGACCTTGGATAGCCTGGAAGCGGACGTGGCGACTGCAGCCGGCAGCGGCCGGATTTCCGAGGAACGGCGCCGGAGCATCATGACCAGCACCACCGCCGTCAGGGCCGACCTCAATGCCGCCGTAGAAGCCGCCGCAGCGGCAGCGAAAGCAGCTGAAGAAGCAGTGGCTGCCGCGGCAGAAGCGGAGAAGACCAAGGCCGACGCGGAAGCCGCCGCGCAGGCCGCCCAGAAAAACACTGCGCCCGTCGTGCCGGCACCAGCCCCGGAACAGGGAAAAGGCGCCGAGGGCAAAGGCAGAAACAAGGACGGCTGACCTGGGAAGGGCACCAGCGCCAGGCCAGCCAGGGATCGCCTTGCGGATCGTCCCAGGGATGAAGAGCGCGACTGGAGGAGCAAGGACGTGGCCATTGCCGGAGGAGCGCAGACAGTCCAGCAATACCTATCGGTGGGGCTGATGGACGAGCGGCACCTTCACACCGCGCCCATGATCCTGGTACCGGGCGAGCTGCTCGACGGCGTCGCGAACCTCAAGCTTGAACCGACGGAAGTGCGCGGTACCAGCCTCGTCACCCACCAGCGCTACCGGGTGACGAGGCTGGATCTCGTCAAGTTTCTCTGCCGTCAGCCCTGCAGCACCGAATTGATTTCCGCCGTGGAGCACCCCAGTTATTCAGGCCCACGTTGGCTTGGGTCCACACCCTAGAGCACGGTGGCCGTCGCAGCAAGGATACGGCGCTCCCCCTTCCGGACCCATGCGGGATGCCTCCCCGCCCGGCCTCAGCCGCGCGCACCGGTGAGCGCATGGTTGCTCTTGAGGTCTGCGGCGTCTTCGATGTCCTGCAGGGTCAACTTGGCGGTTTCCCTGGCCGTGGAGGCGGCGATAGCAGCGATGACGCAGGCAATGAGTACCATGGCCGCGACCGGGACCCAACCACTTGTGCCGGGCCCGGCGATGGCGGCGGCGATGATGGGGGCGAAGCCGGCGATGGCGAAGCCGATCTGGGTGCCGATGGCCATGCCTGAGAGGCGGACGCGGGTGGGGAACATTTCAGAGTAGAAGGCCGGGAAGATGCCGTTCTGGGCCTGGTAGACGATGCCGGACATCAGGATTGCGACGATGAAGATCAGGAAGAAGTTCCCGCCGGAGAGCACGGCGAGGTAGAGGAACATCAGCATGCCGCTGCCCAGGACACCGAAGATGTAGACGGGCTTGCGGCCGATGCGGTCGGCGAGCATGGCCCAGAGCGGGATTGAGGCCAGGGCGACGAGGTTGGTGGCGACGCCGACCCACAGCATCGTTGACCGGTCCAGATGCACGGTGTTGACCGCGAAGGACAGGGCGTAAACACCGAAGATGGTGCTGACGGTGGAGACCAGGGCCGAGAGGGCGACCCGCAGGACGCTGACCTTATGGTCCCGGAACAGCACGGCCAGGGGCATCTTGGGTTCTTCATGGTGCTCTGTCTCCTGCTTGAAGGCAGGGGTTTCATCCAGCTTGCGGCGGATGATCAGACCGGCGACGACGACGATGAAGCTGAGCCAGAACGGTACCCGCCAGCCCCAGCTGAGCAGCTGGTCCTCGGGAAGGGCTGCGATCGGCAAGAAAGCGGCCGTCGCGAGGACGGATCCGAACTGGGTACCGGAGAGCGTGAAGCTGGTGAAGAAAGCCCGGCGGTTATCCGGGGAGTGTTCCAAGGACATGGACGTCGCGCCGGACTGCTCACCGGAGGCAGAGAGGCCTTGGAGCAGCCGGAGTACCACCAGGAGGATCGGCGCCCACACGCCGACTTGGTCGTAGGTGGGCAGGCAACCGACCAGGAACGTCGCGATGCCCATCAGCATGACGGTACCGATGAGGACCTTCTTGCGGCCGTACCGGTCACCGATGTGGCCCATGACGAAGGCGCCAACTGGACGGGCCACGTAGCCCACGCCGAACGTTCCCAGCGCCAGCAGCGTGCCGGTGGCCGGATCGTTTGTCGGGAAAAAGACCTTGCTGAAGACCAGGGCTGCCGCGGTGCCGTAGATGAAGAAGTCGTAGTACTCCAGGGCGCTGCCGATCCAGCTGGCCAGCGCCGCCCGCCGGGGCGTCTTGACCGGTGCGGGAGCTGCAGGGCTGATATTCGGTGTTTCTGTCATGATTTTTCCTTAGGTGACGTCGTTGTCGGATGATGCTGTTGTTCGTCAGGCCGGGAAGGATTCGACGGCTACTGTGCCGCCGGTGGCAGCTGCTTCGGCGATGGCCATCGTGACGCGCAGCGTCTGCATGCCGTCGTAGCCGGTGACCAGCGGCGGAGTCTCGCCGTGGATGACGGTGATGAAATGCTCCAGCTGCCGCACCAAGGGATCGGCCCGCTCTACTTCGGCTGTCGAGACGTCGAAAGGCTCCCACCAGGACGGTGTGCCGGCGTAGGTTTTCAGACGCATGGTCGGGACGGCCAGGGACCCCTTGGTCCCGGCAATGACGTAACAGTCCTCATCGCCGTACGTCGGATAGCTCTTGTTCTCCTGCGATGTCAGTTCCCAGGACCTGGCCGAGGCGGCCGCGTCGGAGAGCAGAAAGGAACCCAAGGCGCCGCTGGTGAACCGCAGAGTGATCGCGACCGTGTCCTCGACCGCAAAGCCGCGGGTCCGGTTGGACGAGGTGGCCTGGACGCTTTCGATCTCGCCGCACAGTGCGCGGAGGTTATCAACTTCGTGGACCATGTTGATCAGGATCGGGCCGCCGCCGGCCTCGCGGCGCCACGGTGCTGCGTCGAAGTAGTTGTCGGGTTTGTAGAACATGGCGGTTCCCGTCACTGCGACGAGCTGCCCGAGCGTGCCGTCGTCGATGAGCCTGCTGGCAGCGGCCAGCAGCGGGCTGTGGCGTCGGTGGTGGCCGACCAGCAGCGGGACGCCGTGGCTCTCGGCGGCATCGACCAGGCGCTTGGCGTCTTCCACCGAATCCGCGAGGGGCTTTTCCACCAGGACGGGAACTCCTGCCTCAATGCAGGCCAGTCCGCCGGAGACGTGCATGCTGTTGGGGGTGGCCAGAACGACGGCATCGGGGCGGTCCGCGGCGAACAGGTCCTCAAGGGAGGCGTAGAGTTCCACGCCTCTCTCCCGGGCCAGATCGGCAGCTGCCGGTGACGGATCGATGATGGCCGAGAGTTTCGCGTCCCTGCTTTGGGTGATGATCTCGATGTGCCGCCGGCCAATCAGGCCGGCGCCAGCAACGGCAATACGGACTGCGCTCATGGGTATTCCTCCAGAAAAACTTCAAGTAAAAGGGGGCGCCGCCGGGTTCGCCCCTTCGTTGGGGGATCTCCGCCGTAAACGCTAAGCAGAACCGATATGCAACCACATCATGAGAGTTACTTATGCAGTATGAAAAGTATGGATGTGATGTGGATTACTGTCAACTACTTTTTTTCATAAGGCAGTAGTAACTCTCATAATATGAGAGTATTGGTTCATGACGGTCAAGAATGAGTCAAAGACGGACATGCTGAGCAAGGGCCTCCACCTGCTCCTCCTGCTGGGTGATGCCCCGAAAGGGGCCAGGACAGCCGATCTGGCGCGGTTGGCGGACCTGCCTTTTAATACGACCTATCGCCTGCTGAAGGGCCTGACCAAGGAGGGTTTTGCCCACTACGAACCCGAAGGGCGCCTGTATCACCTGGGCCTGCAAATCTTCCAGCTCGGCCAGCGAGTTTCCCACGCACACGGCTTCGCTGGCGTAGCTCAGCCGATCCTTGAAAAGGTGACGGCGCAAACCTTGGAGGCCACCATAATGGCCGTACAGTACGGAATGCACCAGTTGACGGTCAGCAAAGTCGACGGCCCCCACGCCTTCCGCCTCACTAGCGATGCCGGCCACCAGGGACCACTGCACTCCACCGCTCTCGGAAAAGTCCTCGTCGCCTTCGCCGACGAAGATGAATCCGAACGTCTCATCAGTGAATTGGAACTGACGCCTTGCACGGAACACACCATCACGGACCGGGACACATTCAGACGTGAAATAGAAAAAGTCCGCGCACAGGGCTTCGCCGCCATGGACGAAGAGAATGAGCTCGGCATGCACGCCATCGCAGTGCCTGTCCTCGCCCAGGGGAGGCGGGCAATTGCCGCTGTCGCCACTGCGGCACCGGTGTTCCGGCTCACCATGGACGGCCTTGAGGCCCACCTGCCGAGTCTGCGCCAAGCGGCCGACGAACTGGCTGTACGGCTGCCGCAGCTCTGATCCCACTGAATCCGGGAGAGATGACGGCGGCCAGCTACAGCCAGCCCTCACCGGTGGGTAAATGTTCCGAGATGGATATCTCTGGCCAGTCGAGGCGAACTCCCCCGCACTTGCTCGGCTGCCCCGCCGCTTGCCTGTGCCGGACCGGAACGACCGGCACAGACAGAAGTGCTACTGGCCGTTGAGCCAGCGGGATCCGCGTTCGTACAGGTTTTCGACGGCGGGTCCGGTCAGGCCCGGCATGTCCTTTTTGACCGGGTAGCCGATGCGGGACTGGGCGTAGGCCAGGTGCCGGTATCCGGCGGGGAACTCGGCAAGCAGCTCCGGATCCAGCTCGGGGGTCTCCCCTGGTGCCACGGTGAGGATGCGGTCGGCTTCGTAGATAGGTTGGCGCAGGACGACTTTCCATTCGCCGTTCTGCTTTTCCATGAAGTCATAGAACCTGCCGGTGCAGATGATGTCGCATGTGACACCTTCGACGTCGGCGCGCTGGGTAATGGTCATTTTGGTTTGGGCAATGGCCCGGTGGGCTGTCACGTCGATGGAGCTGCCACCCAGGAAGTGCAGGATGCTAACACCTTTGTTCCAGCCGTCGATGCTGGCCAGGATGAAGTCCTCGGCCGGTCCCTGCATCCACGTCGCCATCATCTCGCCTTCGGGCGCCCACACCGTGCGGAACCGATCCCAATCTCCGGAGTCACGCCAAAGCGCCCAGTTCTCGATGACTTCCCTGATGCGCAGCCTTTCGAGCAGTTGTTCCTCCACGGCAGTACTCCCTTGTCTCTTGGATCGTTTTTGCGTATGTCAGAATGCGGGCAGACCCGGAGGACGGATTCCCCAGGTTCACTCAGAACCTTGGAATCAGGACCGCGCCAAGGGGCGAATTACTGCCCGGGTATCGCCTTGGGACGAGCGGCTGAGGGGCCGGTCCGGATTGGCCACCGCCCTGCGAGATCATCTGCGGAAATGCTCGCGTCGGTGCGTGCACGAGCGACTCTGCCACTGGTCCCAGTATGCGGGCTTCAGAGGAACGTAACCAGCGATCATTTCCGCTCAGCGGAAGGCGGTGAACGACCTGCTGAGTCAGTTCCCGGGTTGGGGGCTTCGCGCGCCTCTGCAGTCCGCCGCGTGATTGTGTCGAAACCGTCCACGGACCAGGTGAACAGCCGCGCGCCTAACGCGGCAGCGGCGTTGTCGCCGCAGGGTACTCCGGGCTACTCCTACTAATTGAAGTCACCTCGCCCTTAGAATCAGCTACGATCGAGGTGATTTTCCGATAAGCGGAAATGGGGGGTGAGCAGCCATTATGAGCGGAAGTTCCGAGCCGGGGCGCAGCACGGCAAGCCGGATCGTGGCGCTGCTTGATGCCTTCACCCGCGAGCAGCCCGCCCCTAGCTTGAGTGAAATTTCCCGATCCAGTCGACTGGCTGTGGCCACAACCCACCGGCTGCTGGCCGAACTCGTGCAAAGTGGAATCCTGCAGCGTCGCGCGGACTCCCGCTACCAGGTGGGTCTGAAGCTGTGGCAGATCGGTGCCTTGGCGCCCGGCTATCGTGATCTGCGGACGCTGGCGCTGCCGTTCATGGAGGATCTCTATGCGGCCACACGTCAGAACGTGCAGCTGGCTGTGCGCGACGATGACAAGGTGCTGTATCTCGAGAAACTAAGCGGTGCCGGCTCCGTCAGCTCGATCACCGAAGTCGCCGGCAGGTTACCGCTGCACGCCACGGGCGTCGGGAAGGTCATTCTTGCATTCTCCGAACCGGAGCTCCTGGACCGAATCATCGAGGAAGGGCTGACGCGCTACACCTCCCACACCATAACGGATCCAAAAATCCTCGCCAGGAGCCTGAAACAGGTGCGGGCAACACAATTGGGTTATTCACGGGAAGAGATGACTGTCGGTGCGGCGTCCGTCGCTGCACCGATCTTCGGCCCTGAAATGGGCCTGGAAGGATCGCTCGCCGTCGTTGTTCCGTCCTCCACAAGTCTTCCGCATCTCGCCAGTGCCGTTCGGACAGCCGCAAACGGAATCACCCGGCAACTCACTCAGTAGACTTTCGGCGATTTCCGCTCAGCGGAAATGATCACTAGATAGGTATTACTGAAGCCCGCATACTGGGATACATGGCAGAGCCGCCGAGAATCGAGGCGGCTGCGGCCGGGGCTGACCGCCGCCCCTAGTCTCGATTCTTCAGAAAGTGAGGGACATGAAAACTGTCCTTGTGCTCAATGGCCCCAACCTGAATCTCCTGGGGACACGCAAGCCGGAAGTGTACGGAACGACCACCCTCGCCGAGGTTGAGGACCTGTGCCGCGCAGAAGCGGAAACAGTCGGGCTGGAAGTAATCTTTCGCCAGTCAAATCATGAGGGCGAACTTATCGACTGGCTGCACGAATGCGGCGCCGCCGTGAAGTCAGGGACATCCATCGGTGCCGTCTTCAACCCCGGCGCTTACACACACACGTCCATAGCGCTCCACGATGCAATCGAAGGAGCCAGCGTCCCGGTAGTGGAACTCCACATCGCCAACGTACACAGCCGCGAAGAATACCGGCATCACTCATTCATCTCTCCGGTAGCGCGAATGGTCATCATTGGTGCCGGAGTCACGGGGTACGCACTTGCCATTAACGGACTAAACCGCCTTTCCACGCTCGACTGATCCAAGAATCACGCTGTGGACCCTCTGGCCCGTCAAACGGGGACCACACGCGCGACTGATCCCCAATCAGAAAAACCTCATGGGCGGCCCGGGCTGCCTGTCAACATCAAAGGGACATCCATGCCATCCGATACAACCACCCCAGCATCTGATCAGGCACTCAACACGGGCCGGATCCTGTCGCTGGCCCACTTGTCTGTCGTCGATGCCCACCCGCTGGAGCTTATCGACGCGGCAGCGGCAGGCGGATTCAACGCCATCGGGCTGCGGATCGTGCCTCCCATGCCTACCGACAGCATCATCCCCGTCGTGGGCGACGAGCAGCTGATCCGGGACATCATCCGGAAAAAAGAGGACAGCGGTATCCGCGTCCTGGACACAGAAGCGATCTGGCTCACTCCGGATACCATCCCGGCGGCCCTGGAGGAAGTCTTCGAGGTCTCTGCACGGCTGGGCGCCACCAACGTGCTGATCGTGGGCAATGACCCGGAGGAAGGCAGGCAACTGGAAAACTACATCAGTCTCTGCGACATGGCGGCGCGGTTCGGGTTGACCGCTGCCCTTGAGTTCATCCCCTATTGCGTCACTGGCACCCTCGAGGCCGCCCAGAGGCTGGTCCTTGGAACCGAACGTCCCAACGCGAAGTTCCTCATCGATGTCCTGCACCTGATGAGGTCCGGCGGGGGCCCTGACAGCCTCCGGACCCTCGTCCCGGAAGCGTTCGCCTACTGCCAGTTGGCGGACCTGTCCGGACCCCGGCCCGCGGACACCGCAGCCCTGCGACAGGAAGCACGTACCGACCGCCTTTGCCCTGGCCAAGGAGATGCTCCGCTGGCCGCGATCCTGGATGCGCTCCCTGCCGGCCTGCCGCTGGGCGTGGAAGCGCCCGTCCGTGCACATGCCCATCTCCCGGTGGTCGAACGCGGCCGCCTCCTGGGCGAAGCCACGCGGGCGTTCCTGGACAGCTACGACAATTCGACCGCCCCCGCACCCTCCAACCGCTAACCCCCTTCAGGAAGACGAGACCATGGCAACGAACGTTGACGCCGACACCCTCACATCGGAAGTGCTGCAAAGCTTCGCCTCAACCCCTGATGACCGGCTGAAGCAGATACTGGGTAGCCTGACGACCCACCTGCACGCCTTCGTCCGGGACGTCGCCCCGTCCATCCAGGAGTGGGAGCAGGCCATCGACTTCCTCACCATGACCGGAAAGACCTGCACCGATGTGAGGCAGGAATTCATCCTGCTCTCCGACGTCCTCGGCGTCTCCATGCTCGTCGAGACCATCAACGGACAGGAGACCCCCGAAGCAACCGACTCGACCGTTCTAGGGCCCTTCCACATGGTCGAATCCCCGGCCCGGGAACTCGGCGACGACATCTCCCCCGAAAGCCAGGGACCGCGCTGTGTCGTCAGCGGCAGGATCGTCTCGATCCACGGGACCCCCATCCCGAACGCGGAGATCGACATCTGGCAGGCCGATACCAAGGGTTTCTACGACGTTCAGCAGCCTGGCATCCAGAGCGTCGGCAACGGCCGGGCACTGCTGCGCTCGGACTCCGAGGGCCGGTTCCATTTCCGCAGCGTCGTGCCGATGTACTACCCCATCCCCACTGACGGCCCTGTCGGGGAACTCCTGCTGGCCACCGACCGCCGCCCCTACCGTCCGGCCCACATCCACTTTCTCGTCGCGGCACCCGGCTACCGGGAACTGACCACGCACATCTTCATCGGAGGCAGCGACTACATCGATTCCGATGCCGTTTTCGCCGTCAAGGGGTCCCTGATCAAGGCCTTCACCGATAACCCGGACCCCGATGAAGCGGCCCGGTACGGGGTCCAAAGCCCCTTCCGGCACGGCCGCTTCGATATCGTCCTGCACCCCGAATCTTAGGAGACCTCCATGTCCACCCCGTTTTTCTATGAAGCACTGCCAATGCGTGTCAGCTTCGGCGCCGGATACCGGTCTAAGCTGGCCGATGAAGTGAACAAACTGGGCCTCAAACGGGTCCTTGTCCTCGCCACGGAATTCCAGGCCGACCTCGCACGCGAGATCTCCGACTCCCTGGGCGAGCTCAGCGTGGGCGTCTATGCCAAGGCCGAAATGCACGTCCCCATCGAAACCGCCCGAGATGCCCAGCGGATCGCCACCGAAGCCGGAGCCGACGGCTGCGTCGCCGTCGGCGGCGGCTCCACCACCGGCCTCGGCAAGGCCATCGCCTTGGAATACGGCACCCCAATCATCGCCCTGCCCACCACTTACGCCGGCTCCGAAATGACGCCGATCTGGGGACTGACGGCCGGCAATGTGAAGAAAACCGGCCGCGACCCTCGCGTTCTGCCCACCAGCGTCATCTACGACCCGGAACTGACCCTCTCCCTCCCGGGCGGCATGTCAGTCACCAGCGGATTCAATGCCATCGCCCACGCGGTTGAAGCCCTCTATGCCCCTGACGGTTCGCCCATCATCTCCCTGATGGCAGAAGAAGGCGCCCGCGCCCTGATCACGGCCCTGCCGAACATCGTCGAGGATCCCCAAAACATCAAGCACCGCAGCGACGCGCTTTACGGCGCGTGGCTTTGCGGAGCGACGCTTGGTGCCACGACCATGTCCCTGCATCACAAGCTCTGCCACACCTTGGGCGGCACGTTCAACCTTCCCCACGCCGAAACCCACACCGTCGTTCTTCCCTATGCCCTCGCCTACAACGCCCACTCCGCTCCCGGCGCCATTGAGGCGCTCCGGCGGGCCACCGGAGCTGAAGACCCGGCAACCCACCTGCGCGAACTCAGCCTCAAACTGGGCGCCCCCGCCTCACTGCGGGAGCTCGGGCTCACCGAAGAAAATGTAGAAACTGCCGTCGATCTCGCAACCCGCAACCCCTACGCCAACCCGCGCGAAATCACCCCCGAAGGCATCCGCAGGCTGCTCACCGCAGCGCTGAACGGCCACCCAGTCACCGCATAACCAAACGCACTTGCAGCTGCACCTCGAAGAACTGACGCTCACGTTCGGGGCGTCCGCGTCCGCTACGATCCCGGACGACACAGATGTCGCCTAAATTGGCGCGTGATCACTCGACGGATCATGACCTGGGAATCCCCGATGGCACCTGCTTCCGGCCTACGTCACGTCCTTGGGCAGGATGCTCCTTGCTGCCCTCCCTCCCGGGCAGCCGAAGTAATACACCGCGGAGATCCGACCCGCTCACACCACCCCGGGCCGTCGGCACTGTGAAGGAACTTCGGGCCGTCCTGGACACAGTGCTCGCCGGGAAGTGTTACAGGGGTTGGGTTTCGGGCTAATCCGACATAGGATTGGTTCACCGGTCTGCCATTAGACTGGGGACCGTCGGCTGAGGAGTGTGCATGAGTTTTTCACTTGCGGAGAAAGGCGCGGGCAGGGATACCCCGGTCCGTCAGCCGGCGAGCCAGGAAATAGTCAAGCGCCTCCTGGATGCGCTGCTTTCCGGGGACGTTGCCCCGGGTTCGCGAATTCCGTCGGAGAGGACGCTGGCCGAGGAACTTAAGGTCGGACGGGGGATGATCCGGGAGGCGATCAAGTCGTTGAGCCTGCTCGGCCTGCTCGAGCAGAGGGTCGGGGACGGCACGTACCTGAGCAAGTCCAGTTCGGATCTTCTGCCACAGGTCATCGAGTGGGGTCTTCTTCTCGGTGAGAAGCGTTTTGATGATCTGCTGGAAGCGCGGTTCATCCTGGAAGTCCAGCTGGCGGGGCTCGCCGCCACGCGCAGGACTCCCGAGCAGCTGGCAACCATCCAGGCCCTGGCTGAAACGATGCGCCTTGCCGAGGATGACATCGACACCTATGTCCAGGCAGACATCGCGTTTCATCTGGAGATCGCCCGTGCCAGTCACAACATCGTTCTCTGCGGGGTCCTGGAGAATATCCGGTCGCTCCTGCAGGCCTGGGCTTCGCGAGTATTGAGGACGGCGGGGGAAACCCGGACCTCGTATGCCGTGCATGAACCGATCCTGCGGGCCATTGAGGCCTCGGATCCGGAAGCGGCTGCATCGGCCATGACGGCCCATATGGAACGGGCGACCAAGCGTCTGAAGGCCAGTTTCCCAGTGTAGAAATGACAGAAAAAGCGGTGGAGGACCTTGAAGTCCTCCACCGCTTTTCCTATGCCCTGAATGCTACGGGGAGTGTGCGCCGTTCTTTTGCGGCGCGTTCGATGGTGTCGACAATTTCGGCGACCCGGTAGCCGTCTTCAAAGGTTGCTGCGACGGAATCGGTGAGTAGGCCGCTGGCAAGCCCGAGCATGTCGTGGGCCTGGTGGGCGAAGCATTCGTTCCACCCGAGCGGGTGGGAGCCCTGGACGCCGCCGGGAAGCCAGAATCCTTCCAGCGGGTGTCCCGGGCGGGTCACCATCTGTGTCATGGGTCCCTGGCCGGGGCGGCGGATGGTGAGTTCGTTGAGCCGTTCCATGTTCCAGGAGATCGAGCCTTTGGTGCCGTCGATCTCGAATTCACCGGTCAGGGCGTGGGATGCGACGACGCGTGATGCCTCGAATGATGCTGTTGCACCGTTTTCGAGTCGGCCGATGGCGATGAACGAGTCATCGTTCACGTCGGTGATCAGCTGTGCGGGGTCAACGGTCCAGGTGCCCGTGAGTGCGGCGATTTCCTGGACCTCTCCGACCAGGAACCGGGCGAGGTCGATGTGGTGCGAGCCCAGGTCGCCGATGGCGCCGGCTCCTGAGCGGCCGCGGTCAAAGCGCCAGCTGACGGATCCGTCGGGCGCGAGCATGTTCATCAGGAAGCGGGAGCGGAAGTGTCGGATTTCGCCCAGCTCGCCTGAGGCGATGAGTTCCTGGGCGAACTGGACGGCCGGGATGAAGCGGTGCATGAATGCGCAGCGGTGTTCGACGCCGGTCGCGGCCACTGCTTTCCAGAGCTTGTAGGCAACGTCGCGGGAGGATGCGAGGGGTTTCTCGCAGAAAACCGGGATTCCAGCCTCGGCTGCCGCGATGGTGGGGGCCGAGTGCAGGTCGTTGGGCCCGGCATTGACGAACAGGCCGAGATCCTCGCCGAGGAGGTCGTTCCAGTCGTTGTGGGTGGCGGCCCATCCGTAGCGTTCGGCGATGTCGGCGGCAGCGGCGTGGTTCACGTCGGCGATGGCTACGAGATCGGCGCGCACCTCGGGCTGCAGCCGCGAGAATCCGGCGTTGCTGAAAGCGAGGGAGTGCATCTGTCCGATGAAGCCGGCACCGAGCTGCCCGACCCGCACAGTCGTCTTAGTCATGTTCAGTTCTCCAATGAGGCGGCGAGCGGCTGGGTATTGAAGGTCACGGGGACCTGCTGGTCGTGGGACCGGACCGCAGCGTCGATGAGGCGCATCGTGCTGAGCCCGTCCTGGGCAGTAGGCAGCGCCTGGATGGCGGCGCCCGGGTCTTCGCCGAGCAGTTTCAGCAGGACTGCACTGAAAAAGTCGCGGTAAATGTTCGCGAAGGCCATCAGGTAGCCCTCCGGGTGGCCGGGGCGGATGCGGGTGGCCCCCCGGGACTGTTCGCTGGTGCTGTCCAGGGCGCGTGCGATACGCGTCGCCGCCTGACCCGGGCGGTACAGCCACAGGTATTCCGGCGATTCCTGCTCCCACTTCAGTGCACCCTCGTCCCCGTAGATGCTGAAGGCCAGACCGTGGTCATTGCCGGCGGCGACGAAGCTTGCCCACAGCCGGCCGACGGCGCCGCCGCTGAAGCGCAGTGTCAGATAGGCGTTGTCATAGATTTCGCGGCGCTCGGCGACGGTCGTGAGCTGGGCTGCTACTTCGGTGACCCGTTGGCCGGTGACGTACTCGACAATGTTGTGGGCGTGCGAGCCCACTTCCCCGAGCACGACGGCCTTGCCCATGGATGATGGCTTGAAATGCCAGTGGCGTTTGGTCGGATCCTCGGGCTCGCGCAGGACCCCGGGGTCGCCGGCGGCAAACTGGCCTTCAATGAGCGTGATGCGTCCGAGGGCGCCGGAACGGATGAGTTCGCGGGCCTCCCGGACCATCGGGTAGCCGGTATAGCAGTGCGTGACCGTGAACATTGCCTCGGATTCCTCCGCAACGCGGGCGAGGTTTTCAGCCTGCTCAAGGGTCGAGGTCAGCGGCTTTTCGCACAGAACATGGATTCCGGCTTCCAGGAATGCCGCGGAAATTTCGGCGTGGAACTGGGGCGGGGTGATGACCACGACGGCGTCGATGCCGTCCTCGCGCGCCGGCTCCGCGGCCAGCATGTCCTGCCAGGTGGGATACCGCCGCGTCGGATCGATCAGCAGCGCAGCGGCCGACGCATCAGCAATTTGGGGATCGATGCTCATCGCGCCGGCGACGATGTCGGCCAGACCATCCACGCGCAGGGCCAGGAGGTGGGTTTCACCAATGACGGAGTCCAGGCCGCCTCCGATGATGCCGAACCGGACGCGGCGTCCGAGACGTGAAACAAGCGATTCGTGGGACATGGGTCTGCCTCTTCGTCGAGTGATCATGGCGGGCGGCTGCCCGTACACGCTTTCATGCTAGGCCGATCCGGCCTAATGGGCAACCGGTCGACCATTGATTTCTGCAATGGCTAACCAATTTTGACGAAATGGTAGACCGGTGAACCATTCGAGCGTAGGCTGTGATTTATGCCACGAAAAACACCTTTCCCCTTTCGGGGGCCGACTGTCCGGCCACAGGACACTGTAGGAGCGTCATGAGCAATGCCACAGCGGTAGCCCCGCCACGAGTCACACGACCCGGCGGGGGCAGTTCGGCCATTTCAGCAGCCTTGTGGCTGATGAAACTGGGGCCTGTCCTGATCCTGGTGGTCCTGGCCATCGGAATGACCATCGCCAACCCCGTCTTCGCCTCGGCCCGGAATCTGCAGAATCTCTCGATGCAGTCCGCCTCCATCGCCATCCTCGCCCTGGGAATGCTGCTGGTGATCCTGACCGGCGGCATCGACCTCTCGGTCGGGTCGGTACTCTCCCTGAGCAGCGTCGTCGGGGCCACGGCCTTCGTCAACGGCCTCGGCAACGGCCTGCTGGTGATGGGCGTGATGATCCTCGTCGGTGCGGCGGCCGGGTGGATCAACGGTGCGGTGTTCGTGCTGGGCAAGATACCCAGCCCGTTCATCGTGACCCTGGCCATGCTCAGCGTCGCCAGCGGCCTGGCCCTGTCCATCTCCCGCGGGCAGCCGATCATCGGCGTGCCGGATGAGGTGAACTGGCTTGGAAGTGCTTTCATCGGCCCCATTCCGGTGTCCCTGCTGTTCGTCGCCGTACTGGCAGCCGCCGTGTATGTTCTGACCCGCAAGATGACTTGGGGACGGTGGATCTACGCGATCGGCAGCAACGAGGAAGCGGCCCGCCGGGTCGGCATCCCCGTCCGCAAAGTGCTCATCTCCGTCTACGTCTTCGCCGGAGTATCCGCGGCACTGGCGGCGATCATCGTCTCCGGACGCACCAACTCCGGCTACCCGACCGCGGGATCCCTGGCCGAACTTGACGCCATCGCAGCCGTCATCATCGGCGGCGCCAGCTTCACCGGCGGCCGCGGCGGAATCAGCAACGCCCTCATCGGGGCACTCACCCTCGCGGTGATCCGCAACGGGCTGAACCTGCTCGGCGTCGATCCCTTCCTGCAGATCGTGATCATCGGCGTCACCATCGTCCTGGCCGTCCTGCTCGATGTCTACCGCACACGGGCGGAAGGACGGTTCCGGGCCATGCTGGCCGAAAAGTCGATCCTGGCCGAGAACGGAGTAAGCGCATGAACACCACGGAAGTCCCGGTTCTTGAAGTGCGAAGCGCCGTCAAGCGCTTCGGCAACGTCGTTGCCCTTGACGGGGCTTCGCTCACCCTGGGCCGCGGCGAGATCCTGGCCCTGCTCGGCGACAACGGGGCGGGCAAGTCGACGCTGGTCAAGAGCATCAGCGGCACGCACCAGATCGACGGCGGTGAAATCCTCGTTAACGGTGAGCCCGCGTCCTTCCGCAGCAGCGCCGACGCCAGGGCAGCCGGGATCGAAACCGTCTACCAGGATCTGGCCCTCTTCGACAACCTTCCCGCATCGGCGAACTTCTACGCCGGCCGGGAACTCGTCGGCCCCGGCCGGTTCTCCCGCAGCTGGGGGTTCCTGAAGAACCGCGGCATGCAGACCGAAACCACCAAGCTGCTCGAGGAACTGAAAGTCAGGATCCCCAGCATGACCATGCCGGTCGGGCTCATGTCCGGCGGCCAGCGCCAGGCCATCGCCGTGGCACGGGCCGTGGCCTTCGCCAAACAGGTCGTCCTGCTCGATGAACCCACCGCCGCACTGGGCCTACGCGAAACCCGGAAGGTGCTCGATCTGATCAAAACCCTTCCCGCGCGCGGTATCTCCGTCATCCTCATCTCCCACCAGCTCGACGACGTCATCGAAGTGGCCGACCGCGCCATCGTCCTGCGCCGTGGGCGTGTCGTCGGCGAAGAAATACCCAGCGCCGCCACCCATGAACGGCTCGTGTCGCTCATCGTCGGAGGCGCCGACGCGACAGCCTCCCATGGAAACCAATGACCCACCACGTTGACCAACCAAAGGAAAAGCTCATGACACGAAGTAACTGGCTCAAGGCCGGCGCACTGGCCGGGGCCCTCGCGTTCACAATCACAGGATGCTCCGGCGGATCAGCCCCCGCGGGCCAGAGCAACCCGAAAGTCGGAGTCATCCTCAAGACCGCCAACGCGTACTTTAACGCCATGAAAGATGGCATCAACGGCATGCCCAAGGACGGCATCGACTTCCTGGGCGTGGAGGCCCCCGGCGACGGCAAGGACGCGCAGCCACAGATCACCGCCATTGAAGGCATGGTCACCCGCGGCGCCAACGCCATCGCTATCGCACCCATCGGACCCCAGATCCAGCCGGCCCTGGACCGTGCCATCGCTCAGGGAGTGAAGATCGTCCTGATCGACAACGACCTCCCGGGCTGGAAGGGCGCCTCCAGCTACATCGGAACCGACAACCTGGCCGGCGGCACCAAAGCCGGCAAATACATCAACGAACAGCTCAAGGGTCAGGGCACAATCGCCATCATGTCCGGAGTCCCCGGGGTGCCGGCACTGGACGCCCGCGTCAACGGAGTCCTGGACGTCCTCAAGACCACCGGCATCAAGGTCGTCAACACCCTGGCAACCAACTGCGACCAGACCAAGGGCGTTGACGTGATGCAGGCCATCGGATCCGCCAACCCTGAGGTGGATGCGGTCTACAGTGCCTGCGGCCCGCCGGTCCTGGGCGCCATCGAGGCCCGCAAAAAGTCCGACCCGTTCAAGAAGAACCTGCTTCTGGTCGGTTTCGACGCGCTTCCCGATGAGGCAAATGCCATTCTGGCGGGCACCGAAACGGCAAGCATTGCCCAGTTCCCGCAGAAGATGGGCACCACGGCTGTGACGACGGCCGCTGCTGCCGCGCGCGGGGACAAGGTTGAGGCCCGGATCGATACCGGAACCGAGGTTGTCACCAAGGACAACGCCCAAAAGTTCACCGCCTTCCAGTAATCCGGAACCGGAGTACGCGCAGTGCCGGGTCCTCGATGTGGGCGGCCCGGCACTGCGTGGCCGCAGGCGGCGCACAGCCCAAACGAACCGACACCGGCAGCCTCCGGAGCGGGTAACGCCCTTCGGGAAATCATCTCCATCCAAACGTATATGCATCACGACGGCGCCCCCGCGCGCTGAAGAATCGAAGGATTATGACAGCAGACCATTCCCTCCGGGACAGAATTGCCGCCGGAGACTGCCTCTACGGGCTCATTGTAAAAATGCCGAATCAGCCCATGGTTGAAATGGCCGGTTATACCGGTTTCGACCTGGTCATGATCGATACCGAACATGGCATGGCCGATGATTCGGCGCTGGAAAACCACCTGCGGTCGGCCAGATTGGCCGGCGTGTCAACGCTTGTCCGCCTCGGCCACAATGATCCGCTCCTGATCCTGCGCGCCCTCGATGCCGGCGCCACCGGCGTCGTCGTTCCACACGTATCCACCGCCGGGGAGGCCGCTGCGGCGGTCGCCGCCGCACACTATCCGCCCTTGGGGACACGGGGCCTGGCTGTCAGCACCATCGCCGGCCACCACGGAACGGTGCCGCTGAAGACCCACCTCGACGCGGCGGCGGCAACGACCTTCGTCGTAGCCCAGGCGGAAGACAAAGAAGCGGCCGTCAACAGTGCCGCCATCGCCGCGGTCCCGGGCCTGAACGCCGTCTGGATCGGCCCCAGCGACCTGTCCATGTCCCTCGGACAGCCCGGCCAGACCTCCCACCCCGTCGTCGCGGCCGCCATCGAGCGCATAGCCGACAACGTCACCAGCTCAGCGGACTGCGCCCTGTGCGTCATCGCGGACTCCGCCGAAGAGGCAGCCTCCTGGGCGCAACGCGGCGCCCGGATCATTCTCTTTAACTCCACCAAACTCCTCGCGGACGCATTCCGCGGCGCCGTCGGCAGCGCCAGAGACGCCGTTCAGACGGCGGATACCGGCCCGGGGATGACCACAAGTTCCCGCACGTAACTGATCGCATCGCCGACGACTAACACTACAAACTCTGGAGTATCCAATGGCAGTTTCGGTACCTTTCGATGAGCAATACCTCGAGGACCTTATGGAGGGCGCGGGCATTGATGCCCTACTCGCCACAACAAAACACAACGTGCAGCATCTGCTGGGCGGGTACAGGTTCTTCTTCTTCGCTCATGCTGACGCCACCGGGGTCAGCCGCTACCTTCCCGCCGTCGGAATCGTGCGGGGCAAACTCGATGACTCCTTCTACATCGGCGCAGGCAACGAGGACTGGGGCACCGCGGGCGGAGCCATCTGGGTCTCCGATATCCAGAACATCAGCTGGACCAGCATCGACACAGCCCGGGCCGCAGCGGAAGCCCTGGCGAAGCGCGGGCTCACCCACGCCACCATAGGAGTTGAGAAGTCATTCATCCCCGCGGACGCCCTCGACACCCTGCGCGAACTCCTTCCCGACGCGACATTCGTGGAGGTCCATCCGGTTCTGGAATCCCTTCGCGGTATCAAGTCCGAGAGAGAACTTGAGCTGGTCCGTACCGCGTCCCATGGCATCATCGATTCAATGCAGGCCTCATTCGGCCTGGTCCAACCCGGAATGACCAAACACGACATCGCCGAGATCTTCCGCCTCGAGCAGACCAGGAGAGGCCTGTTCTACGAATACGCCCTGGTCACTCTCGGCGGAGGATCCATGAACCGGTCCCCGTCCTCCGATGTGTGGCGCTCCGGCACCAGCCTCTCGATCGATTCCGGGGGCATGTACGAGGGATACATCGGCGATCTGTCCCGGATGGCAATTGACGCCGAACCCACAGCGCGACAGACCGATCTGCTGGCGCAGATCGAAATCGTGCAGCAGGAGGCACGGACCGCTGTCGCTGCAGGCAAACGCGGCGGCGATATCTTCGTCACAGCGCTCGACACGATCTCGAAGCTGCCTGATGGTGCCAACATGAAATTCGTCGCCCATGGAATGGGCCTGATCACCCACGAAGTTCCCCGTCTGACCTCCACCGGACCCGTTCCCTATTTCGGGGCGCATGCGAATGATCCGTTGAAGTCCGGCATGGTCCTCTCCATCGAGTCGTGGTTCGAGGACCACGAGTCCGGATTCATCAAGCTCGAGGACACATTGATCGTGACCGACGACGGCTGGGAAGCCCCCGGCGACTCCGCACGCGGGTGGAACCGCACCGGCGCAAGCCTCTAACCCAACGGCGGTCCGTCCGATACCCGCCGGACGATTGGTCCAGGAGCCAGGTAGTACTTTTGTCAGGGGGCGGGAACTCGTTGGAGCTCCCGCCTCCTACAAGGGAGGACACCGCCGCCGAGATCGCCGAACTGTTCATGCTGGCCAGAAGCACGGTACGCCGCTGACATGCAAAATCAGGGGCGGGAATCCCCCAACCCATGGACATTCTGTCTCCGGCCTTGTCTCGCAACGCCCTTGATCGACATCATTCACGCCATCCAATTAGGCGACAAAGTTGCGAGGCAGGAACGGCGGGCAACCCCGGGTCGTCGAGGACGCGGTCCGCCATCACCCCGCGGTACGTCTCACGCCACGACCGCACATTCACGCGCGCCATCTCGGCAGCGTCCTCGACGCGCGCGAAACGAACCCTCACCGGGGTTTCCATAGGCGAAACTCTACCGAGATCGGCTCGCGGCGTACCCTGAGGCTATGGACTCCGAAGTCCGGGATCTCACGCTCCGCACCGGCATCACAGTGCCGTGCCTCGCAAAACCGGTGCTGCTGCTGCACGCATGGGGCGAATCCCGCGGCAGCTTTGACCGGCTGGTTCCCCTCCTGACCGGATTCAGGGTCTATGTTCCGGACCTCCGCGGGCAGGGCGGGGCGGACAAACCGGAGCACGGCTACTCCCTGGCGGAACAGGCCGAGGACGCCGCCGCGATCCTGGACGCCCTCAACGTGCCGAGCGCCGCCGTCGTCGGCTCTTCCAGTGGCGGTTACGCCGCCCAGCAGCTCGCCATTGCCCATCCGGAAAAAGTCGCGGCGCTGGTGCTGGTGGGCGCTCCGTTGAGCCTCCAGGGACGGACCGACTTCGCTGACGAGGTGGACAGCCTGACCGACCCCCTGGACGAGGACTGGGTACCGGATTCCCTGTCCTGGTTTCCCTTGGTGCATGAGGTTCCTGCCTGGTACATCGAGGACCGCGTGCGCGACGGTCTCAGGATGCCGGCCCGCGCCTGGAAAGGCATCCTGAACGGGCTGTGCGAGGCCACGCCGCCCACGGAATCGGGAACCATCCATGCCCCCACGCTGATCCTGTGGGGAGAACAGGACGGCTTCCTGCCACGCAGCGACCAGGAAACCCTGGCAGCCCGGATCCCCGGTTTCGCGCTGAAGGTCTATCCCGGTGTGGCACATCCGGTGCTCTGGGAGTGTCCGGACCAGGTGGCAGAGGACACGACGGCGTTCCTCGCCTCCCTCGGCTGAGGTCAGGCACCAAACCAGCGGCCGCCGTCGTGATTCCCGACGGCGGCTGTCCGGCAGGGGCTCAGCTGAGGTATCCGTTCGGGTTGAGGACGTATTTGGTGGCCGCTCCGGCGTCGAACTCGGCATAGCCCTTGGGCGCATCCTCCAGGCTGATCGCCTTCGCGTTCACGTTCCTGGCGATGCTCACCTTGTCATGCAGGATGGCCATCATCAGTTGCCGGTTGTACTTCATCACCGGGCATTGTCCGGTGGTGAAGCTGAGCGACTTGGCCCAGCCGGTGCCCAGGCTCAGGCTCAGCGCACCCTTCCTGGCAGCCTCGTCCACGCCGCCCGGATCGCCGGTGACGTACAGCCCGGGAATGCCCAGCGCACCGCCGGCCGCGGTGACTTCCATCAGCGAGTTCAGCACCGTGGCAGGTGCCTCCTTGGCGTCATGGCCATGCCCACGCGCTTCGAAGCCCACCGCGTCCACGCCGCAGTCCACTTCCGGGACGCCCAGGATCTGCTCGATCTGCTCCGCCGGGCCACCCTCCGCGAGGTCAATCGTTTCGCACCCAAAGCTGCGCGCCTGCGCCAGCCGGTCCGCGTTCAAGTCCCCCACAATCACGACGGCGGCACCCAGCAAGTGCGCGCTGGTGGCCGCTGCGAGGCCAACAGGCCCGGCGCCGGCCACATAAACAGTGGAGCCTACGCCCACCCCCGCCGTCACGGCGCCGTGGAAGCCCGTGGGGAAAATGTCCGACAGCATGGTCAGGTCCAAGATCTTTTCCAGGGCCTGGTCCCTGTCCGGAAACTTCAGCAGGTTCCAGTCTGCGTACGGGACCAGCACATAGTTGGCCTGGCCGCCCACCCAGCCGCCCATGTCCACGTAGCCGTACGCGCTCCCCGGGCGGTCCGGATTGACGTTCAGGCAGATGCCGGTCTTGCGTTCCTTGCAGTTCCGGCACCGTCCGCAGGCGATGTTGAAGGGCACCGAACAGATGTCCCCGACTTTGATGAACTCGACGCCGGGACCCACCTCCACCACTTCACCGGTGATCTCATGCCCCAACACCAGGTTGGGCGGTGCCGTGGTGCGCCCGCGGACCATGTGCTGGTCCGAACCACAGATGTTGGTGGCCACGGTTTTCAGGATGACCCCGTGTGGCACCGAACGCCCCACGTTCGCCGGATTCACGCCCGGGCCGTCCTTGAGTTCGAAGCTTGGATAATCGATGTCGATCAGTTCGACCTTGCCCGGTTCCTTGTAGGCAACGGCTTTGTTTCCAGTCATCAGTGCTCTTCTCTTGTCAGCACGGCAAGGCCCGGTGGGCCGCCATGGATCATGAGTGTTGTGATGGACCCTCGAGCGCAGGGGCCTGCCCGTGGCTTGAGCAGTGGGATGTTTTCCCTGGCGTTCGAGGTCTGGCCAGTCTAGGCACGCCGGTGCGAAGAGGTCTATAGCCCGAGCCCCATATCTGCTCCCCTGCCGGTGCGGGTGCTTTCGCTCGGCGTGGTCGCACCATCGGTGCCGGCAGTGGCCTCGGAGAGATGCGCTGACCGCGCCCGTGATCGGCAAACCACTCCGACCCGTCACCCGTGAGCGTGATGCACACAAAGCCCGGCGAAAGCGTCAGGACGCGGGCCACGCGGGTGTCGACGAGCGCATTCGTGGAGGTCTGGAATGGATTAGGCATGAACGGGAAACATTACTGGAGTTCCCGGGCGGACGCCTCTGCGGAATTCAGGCCGCCCGTCGCGGCCCCAACACCACGTCGACGGGCTCCCTTAGGCCGTCAAGAGCTCAGTTGCGTACTTATTCAGAGGCACTCCTTGGTTTGCGGCTTCTATTACAAGCTTTCGGTGGAGCTCAGGGGGTACCCGAAGGTTGAGCCTGCCGCTAAACGTCTGGCTGGAAATGGGAAGAGGCACAGCTTCTCCAGACTGCCTAAGTTCCTCAATGACATCTGACACCAGACGTTCGAGGCCACGGAGAGCCTCGAATTGATCCTCATCGAGCCACGACAAGGATGGGAACTCAAGGACAGTGGCGACGAACTCCTCGTCCTCTTGCGACCACTGCACTGAGTAACGGTATTGTGCAGCCTCGGACGGCACGGCTGCTTTTCGAGTAGACATCCAGTGCTCCTTGCTCCGATCGATGGCGGCTATGGTTTGCTTCACCTGGTAAGACTTCGCCTTGCCATTCTTGTTCTGTAGGTTGATTCTGGGATCACCCTCCCAGGGCATTTTGAAGATTGCATTGTGGCTGCCTGAACCCGACCGCGGCTCCCCAAAATAGTGAATGCAAAAGTTTGAGTATGTCGCTGTAGGAGACGTTTTCGGGTGAGCTTCTGGCCTGCTTTTCGGTCTTAGAGATACTAGCCACATGCCAATGGTGCCACTTTTGGCACCGCCCTTCAAGCAGCACCTCGTGACGCAGGACTCCAGATCCGCGGGCCATCTACGCGCTCGGGCTTGAAGATAGCATGCATGATGGCGCAGCTCGAATGAATGTCTCCAATAGCGCAATCCCTGAGCCCGCCACGGCTACCGCCTGGCTGCCCCGCCAGCCATGGTCGCGGTCAGGCTACTTGTCATAGATGTCGCGTCGATTCCCCATCGAGAGCACCAAAACGATCAGTTCCTGATCCCTGACTTGATAGATGATTCTGTAGTCCCGGACCCTGACGCGAAGCTGCCCCAGCCTGCCCACCAAAGACTTGGCGGCGGCGGGCCGGGGATTGTCGGCAAGCAGGCTAAGGGCGTTGAGCAGGAACGTCTGCACGGGGCGATCAAATTTCTGCAGCTGCTTGCGGGCTGCACTGGATAACCGGACTTCATAGTGGCTATCTGCCAAGTTCAATGCCCAGTTCCGCTGCCACATCCTTCAGCGAGTACGTCGGCTCTCCGGCATCCGTTGCGGCCAAGGCGCGGTCCGCCGCCGCCATGTCTTCCGCATCCTCCAACGCCTGCAGCGCCCGCTCCGCCAATTCCGGATCCATGACCACCGCCACGGCCCTGCCATGACTCAGGACGCGGACAGGCTCCCGGCGCGCCGAATCCAGGGTTTCAGCCCACCGCTGCCTCGCCACTGTTGCACTGACATCACTCATGGCTAAATTGTACAATTTAGCCATTGGACCGTCCACCGCTCGGGAAGAAACCCTGAGCAGCTTCACCCGGCCGGTACCCTTAACCAGTGACTTTGACGCAACCGCCACAGCTCGCCGACCCCGTGATCAGCTCCCTGGTAGGCGCCACCTCAATGGCCCGCGGCCGCACCTATGCGCGCAAGGGCGCGGTCTCGAGCGTTGAGTGGAATCCCAAGAACCTGGAGTTGAAGGGCAAGGTTCAGGGCAACGGCAACTCTCCGTATCGGACCAGGGCCTCGTTCAAGGCCGGCCTGAGCGGTTTGCGCGTTGAGTGGGGCTATTGCTCGTGCCCCATGCAGTTCAACTGCAAGCATGTGGCCGCGTTGCTCCTGGAAATCAGCAGCGGGCCCGTGATGGAGCAGCCGCCCCTCCTCGTCATTCCCCCGGCGCAACAGCAGCTGTTCCCGCCCGCGCTGCAGAAACCCGCCCTAAAGAAGCCGCCCGTCCAGAAGAAGACGCCTCCGTCTCCGTGGCAGGAACAGATCCGCGGCCTGCTGCACCCGGAGCCGGCCTCCAGGTACCAGGGGTTCGGCGGCAGCCAGTGGGCGGGCAGCAGCCTGCCCACGCTGAGACTCGGCGTCCAGCTGGAGCTCACCGAAACCGTGTCCAGCCAGACCGCCTGGCACCAGCGCGGGCGGGTTGATCCCTGGCGGGAGGCAACCGCCCCGTTGGTCGGCCTGACCGCGCGGCCAGTGAAGCAGAACGCCAAGGGCAAGTGGGTGGTTGCCCAGCTGCGCTGGGACACCTTCGGACGTTCGTACTACGGATACCAAAGCGACCAGTTCAGCCCGGAACAGGTTCGCTGGATGCGGACGTTTGCCGCGCTGTACGCCCTCGAGGGCGTACAGGCACCGTCCGCGCATCTTTCGCTGGAGCGTTTCGAAAGCCCGCTGCTATGGCAGCTTCTGACTGAGGCCAGCCACCTCGGGGTGGCGCTCATCTCCTCAAAGTCCGGCGACGCCGTCGTGATTCATGATCCTGTCAGCATTTCCCTGGATCTCCGCGATCACGACGGCGGGCTTCGGCTGGCGCCGCACGTCGGCGTCAGCGCCGGCATCAGTTCCGTGGAGCCCAGCGCCATGGGCGCGATTGGCCAGTCGGGACACGGCGTGTTCTGGTGGGACCCAGCCACCGGCCCGGGCACCTCCACTGACACCCGCGGCCTGCATCTGGCCCCGACCACGTCGCCTGTTCCGGAGGCCCTCCGGCCACTGATCCGGCACCGCCATGAAGTCGTGGTCCCGGCGGCCGCGCGCGATTCCTTTCTCGCAGCCACCTATCCGCAGCTGTCCCAGGCCGCCGATGTCATCTGCAGTGATTCCTCCGTGGATCTGCCGCAGATCCTGCCGCCGGAGCTGGTGCTGACCGCCATCCACGAGGCGCCCACCTTGCACCTTCACTGGCACTGGGAGTACGCCTCCGCCGGCACCGTCACACGGCAGCCGGTGCCCGACGCCGGCGACGGATACCGCGATCACACGTTCGAAGCCCACCTCCTGGCGCAGGTGGCCGGGGTCCTTGCCCCGTTTCCCTCTGCCTGGCAGGAGCAGTTCCCGGACAAGGAGTCCGGCCACCCCGGCAGCAACGCGCCGGCTGCGCTCAGGAACGTGGCCGCCGCCCGGTTCACTAACGATGCGCTGCCCTTGTTGGAACAGCTCGAGCATGTCCGCGTAATCATCACGGGCCCGGCGCCGGACTACAGCGAGCTGACGGACAGTCCGCTGGTCAGCGTCAGCACCAAGGGAACGGACGACGGCGACTGGTTTGATTTGGGCGTCACCGTCACCTTGGGCGGGGAAGACATCCCCTTCGACCTGCTGTTCCGCGCCCTGGCCGCAGGCGATGAACACCTGATGCTGGCCAACAGCTGCTACTTCCGGCTCGACCAGCCCGAATTTCTCCAGCTGCGCCGGCTGATCGAGGAAGCCAGGGCCCTGCAGGACCAGGAAGGGCCCCTGCGGATCAGCCGGTACCAGGCCGGCCTCTGGGACGAGTTCGAGGAACTGGCTGCCACCGCCGACCAGGCCGATTCCTGGCAGCGCAGCGTTGGAGGGCTGCTGCGGTTCTCGGAGATGCTGGACGTGCCGCAGCCGGCGGGCCTCGTCGCATCGTTGCGGCCTTATCAGCAGGACGGCTTCAACTGGCTGGCCTTCCTGTGGGAGAAGGGCCTGGGCGGCGTGCTCGCCGACGATATGGGTCTGGGCAAAACACTGCAAGCCATCGCTCTGATCTGCCACGCGAAAAACGGCATCGGCACACCGGAGCGGGACCAAACCGCACGCCACCCTTTCCTGGTGGTCGCCCCTACCTCCGTGGTGCCCAACTGGGCCGCGGAAATCGGACGGTTCGCCCCCGGGCTGCGCGTCGCCGCTGTTGCCGACACGCTGCAGCGCAGCGGAACGGATCCGGCAGCACTCGCTGCAGCGTCCGACGTCGTGATTGTCTCCTACACACTGTTCCGGCTGGACTACGAGGCCTACGCCGCCCAGGAATGGGCCGGGCTGCTGCTGGACGAGGCGCAGTTTGTGAAGAATCCGGCTACCAAGGCAAGCCAGAATGCGCGCCGTTTCCCCGCCCCGTTCAAGCTCGCAATTACTGGCACGCCCATGGAGAACAACCTGATGGAGTTGTGGTCCATGTTCGCCATCACCGCTCCCGGGCTGTTCCCGTCGTCGAAGAACTTCGCGGACTACTACCAGAAACCGGTGGAGAAAGACGGGGACGCGGAGAGATTGACGCAATTGCGGCGCCGGATCCGGCCACTGATGCTGCGCCGCACCAAGGACTTGGTGGCCAAGGATCTTCCCGCCAAGCAGGAACAGGTGCTGGAGCTGGACTTGGCGCCGCGGCACCGCACCATCTACCAGCGGCACCTGCAGCGCGAACGGCAAAAAGTCCTGGGGCTGCTGGATGATATGAACAAGAACCGCTTCGCGATCTTCAAGTCCCTCACCATGCTCCGGAGGCTCAGCCTGGACGCGTCCCTGGTGGACGAGAAATACGCGTCCGTCCCGTCCAGCAAACTTGATGCCCTGCTGGAGCAACTCGGCGACATAGTAGCCGAGGGACACCGCGCCCTGATCTTCAGCCAGTTCACCGGCTTCCTGGGTAAGGCCGCGGCACGGCTCGACGCTGCAGGCATCCAGTACGCCTACCTGGACGGCAAGACCCGCCGGCGCGGCGACGTGATCGATCAATTCAAGTCCGGAAGCGCACCCGTGTTCCTCATTTCGTTGAAGGCCGGTGGAGTCGGCCTGAACCTGACGGAGGCGGACTACGTCTTCCTGCTGGATCCCTGGTGGAACCCCGCGTCAGAGGCGCAGGCCGTTGACCGCACCCACAGGATCGGCCAGACCCGGAACGTCATGGTCTACCGATTGGTGGCCAAGGACACCATCGAGGAGAAGGTCATGGCGCTCAAGGAACGAAAGGCCAAGCTCTTCACCGCCGTACTGGACGACGATGCAATGTTTGCCTCAGCCCTGACGTCGGACGACGTGAGGGGCCTGTTCGACGGCTGAGCCGCTGACGGCGTCGGCTACCGCCCATCCTTCACAGCACCTTTGAGAGGAACGCTTTGGTCCGTTCCTGCCGGGGGTTGCCCAGCAGCTCACGGGGCGGGCCCGACTCGACCACCACGCCGCCGTCCATAAAGGCGATGGAGTCCGCCACCTCGCGGGCAAAGCCCATCTCGTGGGTCACCGCGATCATGGTCATGCCGCTCGTGGCCAGTTCCTTCATAACGTCCAGCACCTCACCCACCAGCTCCGGGTCCAGGGCACTGGTCGGTTCGTCGAAGAGCATCAGCTTGGGATCCATGGCCAGCGCCCTGGCGATGGCCACGCGCTGCTGCTGCCCGCCGGACAGATGCGCCGGGTAGTGGTCCGCTTTGTCCCCCAGCCCCACGCGCTCCATCAGCTCCTTGGCGCGCAGGGTGGCTTTGGCCTTCGGAATGCGTTTGACCCGCATGGGCGCCTGGATGATGTTTTCCAGTGCGGTCATGTGCGGAAACAGGTTGAACCGCTGGAACACCATGCCGATGTCGCGGCGCTGGAGCGCTGCTTCCTTGGGCTTGAGCTCATGAAGTTTGTCGCCCTTTTGCCGGTAACCCACGAGCTGCCCCTCCACGAAGAGGCGGCCGGCGTCGATCTTTTCCAGGTGGTTGATACAGCGCAGGAACGTGGACTTACCGGAGCCGCTGGGCCCCACGATGCACAGCACCTCGCCGGCCTGGACTTCCAGGCTGATGCTGCGCAGCACGTTGTTGGAACCGAAGCTCTTGGAGATCCGGTCTGCGGTCACCATCGGAGTAGCGTTCATCCCTTGCCTCCCAAATCGTTGCCCAGCGGCGCCGCTGTTATTGCCGCCACCGCTGGATCAGTTTCCGACGCCGGTCCCGCCTGCCGCCGTCCCGTCCCGCGGGAGAACCGCTTCTCGATGAAGTGCTGCCCCACCATCAGGACTGACGTGAACAGGAGGTACCAGATCGATGCCACGATGAGCAGCGGAACCGGGGTGAAGGTCACCGCGGAGATGCCGCGGGAAACCCCGTAGAGGTCGATGCTGAGCGGTATGGCCGCCACTAGTGAGGTGGTTTTGAGCATGGAGATCACCTCATTGCCGGTGGGCGGAATGATGATCTTCATGGCCTGTGGAACCACCACGTAACGCATTGTCTGGCCCCACGACATGGCGAGCGCCGTCGACGCCTCCTCCTGGCCTTCATCAACGGACAGCAGTCCCGCGCGGACAATCTCGGACATGTAGGCGGCCTCATTCAGCGCCAGTCCGATCACCGCGGTGATGTAGAGGTTGGTGAACACGTCGTTGGGAATGGTGATCCACGGCGTCATGAACGGTATCCCGATGGTGAACACGGGGTAGATGAGCGCCACGATGCCCCAGAACACCAGCTGGACGTAGACCGGGGTCCCGCGGAAAATCCACAGATACAGCCAGGCGATGCTCTTGACCACGGGATTCGGCGAGAGCCGCATGATGGCCAGGAGCAGCCCCAGGATGATGGCGCCGGCCATGGCGTAGATGGTGAGCGTCAGGGTCACCCAGGCCGCCTGGCTGATCCGGCGGTCGAAGAGGTACTTTCCCACCTCCGCCCAGCCGTAGTCGGGCCGCTGCGAAGCGTCCACGATGAACAGCGCCAGGAGGAAGACCAGCACGACGGCGATCGAGATCCGCCAGGGGTGGCGGAGGGGAACCGCCACAATGGCGTCCCCCTGCGCTTCAGTTCCGCCCGTTGCAGGGTTGGGCCGCGCCACGGCGGCGTGTTTGGGAAGAGTCACGGCTGGTTACTTGGCCGACGACGCCACGTTGAGCGCCGCCGTCTTCACACCGCCGCTTTCCACGCCCCACTTGGACAGGATCCTGTTGTAGGTGCCATCGTCGATCAGGGCCTGGAGTGCCTTCTGCAGCACCGGGGTGAACGCGCTCCCCTTGTCCACCGGGATTCCGTACGGCGCCACTTCGAAGGCATCCCCGGCGGTCTGCAGCTTCTCCTTCGTCTGGGAGATTGCGTAGAGGGTCACCGGCGAGTCCGCACTCATGGCGTCCACCTGGCCGACGACGAGGGCGTTGGTGGCCTGGTCCTGCGCGTCGTACTTGAAGATCTCGATGGCGGGTTTGCCCGCATCCGTGCACACCTTGGATTTGGCCGGCACCTCGTGGGTGTCCTCATAGGTGGTGGCCTGGACGGCAACCTTCAGCCCGCAGGCGTTGTCCGGGTCCACGGTCTTCCCCTTCGGCGCAGCCCACTGGATGCCGGCCGAGTAGTAGTTCACAAAATCCACCTGCTTTTCGCGTTCCAGCGTGTCGGTGAACGATGACATGCCCATGTCGTCCTTGCCCGCCTTCACGGACGGAAGAATGTTGTCGAACGTGCCGATATCAAAATTGACCTTCAGCCCGAGCGAGGCGCCCAAAGCATTCGTCAGGTCCACCGACCAGCCGGCAGGGGCACCGTTGCCGTCCTTGAATTCGTTGGGCGGGTAATTGTTGGCCATTCCCACATTCAGGACGCCCGCGGATTTCATTTTCTCCGGCAGCAAAGCCGCAAGTTCCTCATTCTTTTGGACTGCGGTGTCTGCGGACGAAGAGGCCTTATCCGCCGCCGCCGGGGCGCTGTTGTCCACGCAACCCGACAGCATGAGGGCCGTTGCAGCGGTCAGGGCAGGGATTAAATAGCGGTTGCGCATTGGATCCTTAGGTGGTTGAAGATGAAGGTCCGGCACCGCGAAAATTGTGCGATTCCCCTGGATGCAAAATCAGCGAGGAATTCAGTGGGGCGGCATGGCACCCGTTAATCGGACCGCATTCCGTAAGTCACGGATAGCTTCCGGGCCTCTGGCCTTCAACTCGGAGATAGTGGATGCGCCTACCAGCGACATGCTAGGCGCAATTCGTTGGAGAAAAGGCCAAAGACACGGCAGGCCCGCGGAATGCCCCGGCGCCGCTACTGCGCGGCAGTCCCGCCCAGCACCACGTTCACCGGTTCTTCTCCGGCCTGCAGCAGCCCGATCTGCTTCCGGATCAGCCGCGCCACCCGGGGCAGCATGGCCGAGCTCGCCCCGCCCACGTGCGGCGTGATCAGGACGCCCGGCACGGTCCACAGGGGATGGTCGCTCGGCAGCGGTTCAGGGTCCGTCACGTCCAGGGCGGCCCGGAGCCTGCCGGATGCGGTCTCGCGCAGCAGGGCCTCAGTGTCAGCCACCGGCCCGCGCGCCACGTTCACCAGCAGCGCGCCGTCGGACATCGCCGCCAGGAACCGGCCGTCAACCAGGTGCCGGGTCTGCTCGCTCAGGGGAACGCTGACCACCACAATGTCGTGCAGCGGCAGCTGCTCATACAGGGAATCAATCCCGTGGATCCTGCCGCGCTCGTCGCGGCCGCGGCTGGCCAGCCGCGTCACCTCGGTCTCGAACGGCAGCAGCCGGGCCTCAACCGCCTTCCCCACTCCCCCGTAGCCCACCAGGAGCACGCGCCGATCGGCCAGGCTGGGGCGCTCGCGGTGGTCCCAGGTTCCCGTCGCCGCATTCCGCACAAAGTCCGGGATCCCCCGCTGGCTGGCGATGATCATGCCCAACGCAAGTTCCGCCGTCGACGTCTCATGCACGCCCGCCGCGTTGGCGAAAAGGCACCCCGCGGGCAGAACCGCCTCGACGCCGTCGTACCCGATCAGTTGGCTCTGCACCAGACCGACGTCCACGGAGTCCAGCGCAGCCAGCGCCCCCACCCCGCCCATGTAGGGCGGCACCACAATGTCGAGACGCTCCGCCGGCGCCGGGCCGGTGAGGTCCCACAGGAAGAGTTCGACGCCGGCGGACGGCCCAAGTGCCTCCACCAGGTTCTGGCTGGGCAGACTGACCCGTAGTTTCGGTGATGCGGGCAAACCGGACACGGGTGCTCCTTCTCTCGACTCACCTGACAGTTAACCAGCCCAGCGTTAGCGGTCGGTCTTGACCACTGTGAACAGCACCGCCGAGTCCTCCTCCGCTTCCAGGCTGTGCAGCCCGTCCGGGACGATCAGGAGATCTCCGGCCTTGCCCTGCCAGGCCTCCCCACCCGCCTTCAGCCAGACCGATCCCTTCAGTACGTAGACCGTGGCCTCGCCGGGGTTCTGGTGCTCGCTGAGCTGCGTGCCGGCACGGAAGGCCATAACGGTCTGGCGCAGTTTCTTCTCATGCCCGCCGAACGCCGTGTCGGCTGCCCGCCCGCTGGGTGCCGCAACAGCGGCAGCGATCTGCTGACGGGCCAAAGCCTCAATCGATATCTTTTGCATGACGCAACCGTACCCACGATTGCCGGCGTTGCCGAGGGGCTGGCATCTCCGGAGGGCTTCCACCACGCCGGGCCCCGCCACCGTTTCCGCCCAACCAGGTCTGGCCGCCTGGACGATCTTGCGCCTCGTGGCGTCCGTCTTCTTCCTGCGGATGCTCTTGACGGGTTGTGTCTCCGGGTCCATATTTGGACCATGCTCCCGGCCCCGGCATTGTCATCGGGCGCCAGGTTCGCCACAGGTGGCTGGCTGCCGTGAACACCCACTCCGTCGGCGCCCGCAATGCCGCATTCATAGCGATCGGCACAATCTGCGGGATTGCCTGGGCCGCGGGCTTCCGGGCCTACATGGTGGAGCTCGCGGGGCCGGCATCCACCTTCGGCTGGTGGGGGACGTTCGGCGCGATCCTCCTGCCTGGAGCCATTACGGGCGGACTGCTGGGCTGGGCTGAAGCACTCCGGCGCACCGGCGGCCGACGCGGATGGCGCTGGCTCGCCCTTGCACCACTCGCATTTGCGGTCGCCCCGATGCTGATGCCCGGTGCGATTGCCGCCCTCCTGACCCAAGGTCTAGGCGGAGGGGCGATCGCCGTCGCCCTGATGGCGGTCGGCGGTGGCTACGCGATCTCCCGTCGGGGGCCGCTTTGGAGCAGGCTGGTCTCCGGACTCATCAGCGCAGCACTCCTCGCAGCACTCGCGCTGGCCGGACCCGGAATCGCTGGCACTGGGCTCGCCCTCACCGAACCGCGCGGCGCCTGGGTTGCCGTATTGGCCACGTCGTTCGTTGTTGTGCTTGCCCTCGCGTCGTCCATCCCGCATCGGCCCATCGTTACAGTCGTGGACCGGGCACCTTCAGGCCGGACCGTCCGGCCAGAATCCGGCGGGGTCCGCTAGTCCGTCTCACGGGCGGTGGCACCCCGGGCCCGGGGAAGGAACCGGGATCGGCGAGCACCGCCGTCGTACGTTTCTTTCAACAGCGACGACGTCGTCGCCGTGCTACCCGTGCGTGACTGCAGCCCCCAGTAGCCCGAACAGCGTTCCGGCCGCCAGGGCAATGAGGGCGCGTCTCCGCGTGGGATACATCCAGCGCACTGCAAAAACAGCCACCGCGAGAATCAACCCGTTCACTACGCCCATTGTGACCGCCAACCATTCGGTCCCGGTGGACACCCCAAAGCCTCCGCCGCTGCAGCCGCTGATCCCGCACCAGGCAAGACCCGCCACGAGCCACTGCGGAAGGCTCAGCAGAACGGCGAGGGGCACCGCCCACCAGAGGTTCCGGACGTTCCGGGTGACCCCGTGAATTGTCACCACCGGAACCGGAGGCACAGCGACAGGCACAGCGACAGGCGGGGCGGCTGGAACCGGCTTCCGGATGCTCAGGATCATCCACCGGAAGAGGACCGCCGTCGGCCTCAACCCGCCCGAGGACGGCGGACCCGAGGAATCAAGGAGGAAGCCCGCGGCGAAATACGCTGCCGATACGGGAAGCGTCAGGACCACCAAGGCCCGCATCAGCCACTCCCGGACCGTCTCATCCAGATCCACGTCGAGGGAGCCGGCGAGGAGCGCAGCGCCAACAACGGAAACCGTCACCGACAGATAAGCGACGACGGCGATCCTGGCCCAGCGCGGTAGCGACCTTTTATCCGGACAAGACCCTGTCCATATGGTCAGGACGCGGCCCGCCCCGAACGGACCATCCGGATTTCGGGCAGCTCTTCCCACTCGGGTGGCAGCTGCCCGCGCCCGCCGTCAGGCCGAAAGCCGTGTTTGAGGTAGAAGGCCAGCGCCCGGGGATTGTTCTCCAGCACCCAGAGATAAGCCGGGCTCTCGCCGACGGCCGCGCTCAGCAACGCGGCCCCCAGCCCGCTGCCGTGCGTCCGCCGGAGCGTGTACAGCGAATACAGTTCCAGCGCCTCCGGGCCGTCCTCATCCCGTCCGGGACCCGAGTCGGCGAGACCCACCACCTCATGGTTGGCGTCCACCGCGATGATCCGCGGGTCGCTCCCGGCCAGGAATGGTCGACGACGCTCCACCCGTTCGGGAATGCTGGCCCGCCGCGCGCGGAAGAACTCCGCTGACAGCCGGTCCCCGTAGCTCTCCTCGTGGGCCAGGGTGTGCACGCGCACCACCGCTTCAGCGTCCTCGGGAGTAGCCTGCCGGATGAGAAAGTCCATGGCCCCAGCCTAGCTACTTCACCCAGCCCCTTTTCTGCAGCCAGTCGGTCAGGATGGGCAGCGCCACGGCGCTGTGCATCGCGCCCATATGATCCAGGCCCGGCAGGACACGGACGTCCCACCCGGCCTTGGTCAGGGCCGCTTGATGCCTCGCCAAGGGCTCCCCGATGGACACCCGCACGCCGCCCCAGACCGGTTTGTAGTCGATCTGGTCCTCGACGCCGGCGAACGCGAGTTTGGCCAGGTCCACCGGGAGCGCGGCGGTTGAATCGTTAAAGTCCTGCAGGGCTTCGTACAGGGTGACGAACTGCTGCGTCTGCGCCTCGGTGGTCTGGACCGACACCGAGTCCCAGTAGCCCGGCTCGGGTTCAGGAACCGGGCCGGCCGGTTCGCCGGCCGTCGCCACGGACATGGCATGCGCGGCCCGGGTGACCGCCAGCATGCTCCGGTACGGACCCTCGAGCGGCGGGAAGCCGCCCATGGCGAGCGCCCGCAGACGGTCGGTACGGAGTGCAAGCTGCAGGCCGCTCAGCGCCAGCCAGGAGTAGCCGTAATAGGCGAAGGCCTCAGCGCCGGCGGCATCCGCGATGGCCAGGAGGTCGACGGCGATGTTCGCCGGGGTGAGCGTCTGCGGCGCAGGGTTGGCCATCCGGTGTGCTTCGTAGTCGGCCGCTATGACCCGGTTGGTTGGTGCCAGTCCGCTGATGAGGTTTGGTCCCAGGTCCGGGTCCCCGCCCCATTGGCGCAGGGTCTCCGCCTTGGCTGCCGTGTGCAGCGCTTGGCTGACCGGCAGGAGGACGGCGGGTCCGTCTCCCTGGACCGTGACAGGGATGGTTATGCCGTCATGGAGAACTGCCGCAACTATGTCTGTGTCCATGGGATTCTCCCCTACTCGGCGTTCAACCCTTTGGCGTAAGCGGCCTGCCCCACGTGCTGGAGACAATCGGCAATGGTGCTGACCAGCCGCACGCCGAGGGTAACGGGCGGATCCCAACGTTTGTCCACGATTCGGTCCATGTCCTCGTCGGTGAGAGTCTCCAGGAATCCCGTGGTCTGCCGGTGGACGGCGTCGTAGTACGCAAGGAGAAGTTCCGGCCGGGCCCGCACCGCGTCGACCTGGTGGGTCGAGTGACCGTACCCGGTGTCACGGTCTGTCAGCGGCAGGCCAAAACGGCCGGCAAAGTCCTGTGCCGTCCAAACCTGGTCCAGGCCGGCGGCGCTGGCCACCTGCGCGTCCTCCACCCTGCCGAGGTGCCAGATCAACCACGCAATCGAGTTCCCGGTGCCCGCCGGCCTCAGTGCCAGCGACCCGTCGTCGAGCCCGTTAAGCGTGGCCTCCACGATTTCGCGGATCCGGCGGAACGCGTCCAGCAGCAGTTCGTTGGATTTCATCAGGTCCTCCTCAACGTGCCATTTTTTACTGAGCCCCATGCTTACACGCTCGCCCCACCGCCGGATAGCGCGGGATAATGGAACCCTTACCCATCCGCGCTGGGGTACTTCAAGGAATCCACCATGAGAAAAGTAAGCGTAACCATTAACCTGTCGCTGGACAGTGTTATGCAGTCGCCGGGCCGTCCCGACGAGGACACCCGCGGAGGTTTCCGGCGTGGCGGCTGGGCGTTGCGCTACAACGACCCCGTCATGGGACGTGTGATGGGCGAGGGAATGGCGCAAACAGGATCCCTCTTGCTGGGGCGGCGCACCTACGAGGACTTCGCCGGCTACTGGCCGCACCAAAAGGACAACCCCTTCACCGACGTCCTGGACAACATCCGAAAATACGTCGCCTCAAGAACGCTCACCGAACCCCTGCCCTGGAAGAACTCAACGCTGCTCCAGGGCGATGCAGGAGCGGCCGTGGCCACGCTCAAGAAGGAGCCGGGGCCGGACATCGCCATCCTGGGCAGCGGCGAGCTGATCCAGTCGCTGAGAAGCAGGAACCTCATCGACGAATACGTGCTCCTCATCCACCCACTGGTTCTCGGTTCGGGCCGCCGCCTGTTCCCGGACGGCGGCCCTTCGTCAGAGCTCCGGCTCGCCAGCAGCGTGACCACAACTACCGGCGTCGTGATCGCTACCTACCAGGCCGTCTGAGCGGATCAGTAGGAGCGGGGCAGGCCCTACTCGAGGATCTCGGCACGGCGCAGCCGGACGATGTCCTCCAGCACGTCGTCGGGGAGGGGCCCGGACGACGCCCACGAGTGGCTTCCCTCAAATTTCAGGGCGGGCATCCCGTAGCTCATCCCCTCCTCAGCCTCCGGCACAACGGCCCTTGCAACAGCGATCACATGTTGCAGGCAGCCGCGGTCCGGCTCAGGCAGATCGGCCAAGGAATCGTCAACGGTGCCCATGGCGCCCATTCTATTCCTGAAGGTGGCGCGTCTGTTCCTGAGCGTGGCGCGCGAGGGGCCGCACTTCCGTTCGCGGCAAGTGCGGCCCCTTCGTGCGCCAATCAGCCTGCGGCTGGCGACTTGCGCTGGGAGATGTTAAGAATGTTTCCTTCGCTGTCCAGGAACCAGGCGGACTTCCCCCAGTCATTATCGGCAACGCCGTTCTCCGTCTTCAGGCCGGGGAAATCGTACTCTTCGAAGACGACGCCGCGGCCCCGCAGTTCCACCATCTCGCCTTCGAGGTTGTCCGTTTCCCAGCCCATCTGGGTGTTCTTGGCTGTCCCGGCATTCTCTGTCTGGTAGATCAGGAAACCCGTTCCATTGCCGCCGCTGTAGAACAGGCTGTCGTCCTCCATGGAATCGGACGGTTCCAGGCCCAGCTTGTCCCGATAGAAATCCTTCGCCCTGTTGATGTCCTTCGCAGCGAGGACGGCCATGATAGTTGAATCCTTGAGCATGATGATTTCCTTTGTGCCTTGCTTTCGTGTTGGTGGCGATGCTCTCCCCCGGTGGCGGATCCGGAACATCGTTGTCCGGTGCCGCGTGGCCGCCCCTTGCGCCAAGTGCCGGAGCGGCCACCTGGGACTCTCAGCCGCGCCAGCCATCATCGGCGCGAGGGTCCCCGATGCCTATGTGGCCATTATGGAACTGAAAGGGCCTCTGCGGATATAGGGGATTTCAACCGCTTCAGGCGGCCCTCCCCGGTTCCCCCACGGTACCTTCACGGATGCCCCCACGGAGGACGGGAACAAGTGTGGATCTGGGGCTGCTTTTGTTGGCGCACACTTAGCTAGTGCGTACTTTTGGTGTTGAAGAAGAATTCCTGATCGTTGATCCCTCCAACGGCAGTCCCCTGCCCCTGGCCGCAGACCTGCTGCGTCTCCAGGACCCGGGCGAACCGGCGGACCTTTCCACGCACCCGATGCTCGCCGTCGAGCTTCACCAGGAACAGATCGAAGTGATCACCCACCCGCACAGCACCCTGAGCGGGCTCTCCGCCGAGATCCTGTCCGGCCGCGCTCTCGCGGACTCGCTTGCCCGAAAAGCGGGCGCCAGGATCGCTGCCCTCGCCACGTCCCCGCTGGCCGTGACACCCCACTCCACCAGCAACACCCGCTATGACGCGCTGCTGGAAAAGTTCGCCCTGACGGCCCGCGAGCAGCTGACCTGCGGATGCCACATCCATGTCTCCGTTGACTCTGACGAGGAAGGCGTCGCGATCCTGGACCGCATCAGGGCCTGGCTGCCGCCGCTGATGGCGTTGAGCTCAAACTCCCCGTTCTGGGACGGCGCTGACAGCGGCTACGCCAGTTTCCGCACCCAGGCCTGGAACCGGTGGTCCTCCGCCGGGCCGACGGAAATCTTCGGCTCGGCCCAGGCGTACCACCAGCGGGTAGCGGACCTGGCCGGCACGGGAGTAGTCAACAACCCTGATTTTGACGCCCGCCTCTCCGCCCGCCACCCCACCGTGGAGATCCGGGTGTCCGATGTTTGCCTAGATCCCCGCGACACCGTCCTGATCGCAGCCCTGGTGCGGGGTCTGGTGGAGACCGCTGCCCGGGAATGGAAATCCGGGCAGGCACCGGACATGGTTTCGGCCATCATCCTGCGCCAGGGGGCCTGGCTGGCCAGCCGGTGGGGAATCCAGGGCGAGCTGCTCCACCCGCTGACCCACAAGCCGGAGTCCGCACGCAATGTCATCGGCGCTCTCCATAACCATGTCCGCGACGCCTTGGACGAGGCGGGCGACTCAGCCTACGTGGAGGCATCCCTGCACCGGATCTTCAGCAACGGAACCGGCGCCAGGCTGCAGCGGCAGGCCTACGCGCGCCACGGCAGGCTGGCTGACGTGGTGAGCGACGCCGTCGTCATTACCCACCAAGAACCTGCAATCAACGAGCCGATCGCCCCGGTTGACCTATCACTTTTGGTCCCCAAAACCGTGGTTTAGCAACGATACGTGATAGAGCAAACCGGGGAATAGGTGGCTGCTCAGCGCGCCCTGGGCCTCGCGTCGGATTCTGCTCAATCATCCAGTCCTATCTGGTCGCCAGGGCTGGATTTCCGGGGTGGCCCGCATGCCGCCGTCGAATGATTGAGCAGAATCCGTCGACGGCGGGTGGGCGGGGAACAGCGGGATAATGGAAGCATGACCAATCAGGACCCGGACCCCTGGGCGGAATTCGACAAGCTCAAGCCCGCCGTCCCGGACCGGGTGGCCGGCTACCCGGGTGGCGAACCGGTGGGCTTTGGCTTCCGGACGGGTGTGCGCAGCGCCAAAGTGGCCCTCGGCTTCGCCGTGTACGCGCTGGCGCTCGGCACCACGCTGGTCCTTACAGGCGCCGTGGTCTTCATCGCCCAGGGGCAGTGGCTGCTGCTCGGGCTGATGGTGCTGATCGAGGCCGTCTTTGTCTACGCGTTCATCCGGCTGGCGCGCCAAGCGCGCAACCGGCGTTCCCCCCGCTAGCCGTTCTAGCGGCGGGTACCGCTGTTGGTCAGCGGTTGTTGCAGCGCCGTCTCCCGGAGCAGCTGAAGACGCAAAGTGCGCGCTTTTTCCATGTGGCTCCGCGCTATTTTTCCGGCGGCATCGCTGTCCTGCTTATCGATGGCATGGATCAGGGCCTCGTGCTCATCCAGCGATTCCGCCCAGCGGTTCCCCGTGGAGAGGGTGGACCGGGGCGCGTGGATGAGGTGCGTTGACAGCCGGTCCAGCAGGTCCCTCAGGACAGGGTTGTGGGCGCAGTTCCAGACGGCGGCGTGGAACTCCAGGTTGGTGGTGATTCGGGTGTGGTCATCCGGTTCCTGGAGTTCACGGTCCCGCTGGAGCAAAGCCTCAAGCCGCATCAGGTCCGGAAACTGCCTGGCCCGGGCGGCCTGACGCGCTGCCTCTTCCTCAAGGAGGATGCGCATGTCATAGATCTGGATGACCTGTTGTGGGTCAACCTGAGGAACCTGCAGGCCCCTGGCGACGCGCTCAAGGAGCCCTTCTTGCTGCAGGCGGGACAGCGCCTCCCGGACGGGTGTCCGGGAGACGCCGAAACGGGTGGCAAGTGACGTCTCTCGAATAGTAGTGCCAGGCTGGTGCACTCCGGACAGGATTTCGCTGCGCAGGGTCCGGAAGATGCTCTCTCCGTCAATGCGTGGGGTTGCTGTTTCCGTCACTTGAGTGGTCCTTGATGCCTGGGAGTGATTGGTAGTTGTTCGAAAGGAACTTTACGCCAGAACGCCTGCCCGCCGGCCGAAGACGCACCCTGCTGCAAGGCCGGTGCCGCCCGGGTAGTTGACACTGAACAGCCCGCCGAGCATTTCACCCGCCACAAACAGTCCTTCGATGTGCTTGCCGTCAGCGTCCAGGACGCGGCCGTGAGTGTCCGACTTGATGCCTCCGAATGTGAAGGTGATCCCGCACGAAACGCCGTAGGCGTAGAAGGGGCCCGCCTCAATGGGGGCGGCCCAGTTGCTCTTGACCGGTTCAGTGGCGGCCTTCCGGCCGTCCTTGATGGTGGGGTCGAACGGGATGGAGCGGTCGATGGAGTTGTTGAAGTCCGTCACGGTCTTGGCCAGGCTCTCCGGGTCCAGGCCGATCTTGGCGGCCAGGTCTTCGATCGTGTCCGCCACCTCCACCGAGATGCCGGGCATGTCGTATTCCTCGCTGCGCAGCATCGGACGAAGGTTTGCGTCGAAGATCTGGTACGCCACCGATCCGGGCTGCTTGAGGATTTCCTTGCCGTACTTGGCATAGGTGTAGTTCCTGAAGTCCGCGCCCTCATCCAGGAAGCGTTTGCCGTCGGTGTTCACAATGATGCCAAACGGGTAGCTCTGCCGGGTCAGCCGATTGGTGAGTTCACGGTTGCTCTCGTTGGTGGCCGTGAAAGCGTCCCACTGCACGCTGTGGCAGGTACTCCAGTCGCCGCCCTTGGTGGCGCCGATCTCCAGCGCAGCGGCGATCATGTCACCGGTGTTGTACGGGGTTCCCCGGACCTTGGCGTTCTCCCAGCCTTCACCCAGGTGTTCCTGCCGCCACTTGGGGGCGGACTCGAAACCGCCTGCGGTGAGGATCACGGACTCCGCCATAAGGCGCTGCTCGCCTTCAGCGGTTTTGATGACGACGCCGGCAACCCGCCCGTTCTCCACGATGAGGCTTTGCGCCGCATTGCCGTAGCGGACATCGATTCCCAGTTCGCCGGCAACCCGGGTGTGGTCTTCGATCAGGCCTTCGCCGCCACCCACATTCCCAACGTGCAGTCCGCCCCAGAAGAGGTAGGACCCATCGGCGCGCTCATACGCCTGGCGCTCGTACATCAGGCGGTACTTCAGGCCCAGCCCATTGAGCCACCGAAGGGTGGACTGGCTCTCGGCGATGAGAACCTCCGTCAGCGCGGGGTCGTTCCGGCCCTCGGTGACTTTTGCCAGGTCCGATGCATATTCTTCGGCGCTGTAAGGGGGGACCACGGTGCGGCCGTGCCGCTCATTCGGTTCCACGAGGCCGTGCAGGTCGTCCAGCCCGTTGTGAACGATCCGGGTGGCGCCGGCGGTATAGAAGCTGTTGCCCCCGGCCATGTCCTTCTCGCCCTTTTCCAGCAACACAACTCGCCGCCCGCGTTCCGCCGCAGCATGCGCCGCCGTGAAACCGGCGTTTCCGCCGCCCACCACAATTACGTCAACGATGTCCGCACTCTGGGGTCCGGCTCCATTACCGATAGACATTGGTTGTCCTTTCGCTGGGTTAATGAATCCCACTGTATACAAACGTATGCAATTGATGCAAGGCTGTTTCTGCTGGCATCGACTTGCCAGTGATTGTCATCACAGGTATAACTGTATTTCATTGTGTACAAAGGTATTCGAATCGAAGCCATGCACTTTCGCCCCGCCCAACAACGTCGTTACGGAACGAGAACCATGAAAAAGCCCCTACGCAATGCCGTGTTCGGCCTGGTTGTGGCCGTCATCGCTGCGCTTGCGTTCGTGAATGCCGGCACCGCTGGTGGAACGAGCACTGCCAGGAACAAACTCACCCTGATCGCTCCCGCGGCCCCGGGCGGCGGTTGGGACGGATTTGCCCGCGAAGGACAGCAGGCCCTCAAGAGTGGAGGCGTCGTCAATAACGCCCAGGTGGTCAACGTTCCCGGTGCCGGCGGGACCATCGGCCTTAGCCAGTTCGTTCAGACTCCGGGGCGCGAAGACGCCCTCCTGGCGACCGGTGGCGTGATGGTGGGGGCCATCGAACTCGGCGACAATCCGGAGTCAATGGCTGACGTTGTTCCCATCGCGCGGCTGGCCGATGACTATGCGGCGCTGGTGGTCCCTGCCGATTCCGATTTCAAAACCCTCGATGATTTCCTGGCCGCCTGGAAGAAGGATCCCGGCGGAACCTCGATCGGCGGCGGCTCCCTGGGCTCCATTGACCACCTGCTTAGCGCGATGGTAGCCAAAACCGTAGGCGTAGACCCCAAAGATGTGAACTACATTGCGTACTCCGGAGGCGGGGAGGCACTGACCTCCCTGCTGTCCCACACCACGTCCGCCGGCATGTCCGGCTACAACGAAGTCAGCGACCAGATCGAAGCGGGAACGCTGCGCGCCCTGGCGATCTCTTCGGAGGAGCGGCTCGACGGCGTGGACGTTCCCACCTTCAAGGAACAAGGCGTGGACGCATCCATGTCCAACTGGCGTGGGTTTGTGGCCGCGCCCGGCACTACCGACGAAGTGAAAGCGGAATTCATCGCGATCGTCACCGAGATGCGCAGCAGCGCCCACTGGCAGGAAGCCCTCAAGCGGAACAACTGGACAGACACCTTCTCAACCGGCGAAGAATTCGATCTGTTCATCAACAACGAAGTTGCAACGGCCCAAGAAATCGTAAAGGACCTCGGCCTATGAGCATCACCCAGCACCAGCAAGAAACAGGATCCGCTACGGAACCGCAAAGGAGAACAAAAGCAGGATTCGCGACCGGCCGCAGTGAATTCGTAGTGGTCGGAGTGCTCTACGCAGTGGCCATCTTCCTCACTGTGGGCACAGCGACCATGAACGTGCAGGGCAAGTCAGCTCCCGGACCGCAGTTCTTCCCCATCCTCGTCTGCATTGTCCTGTACTCGGTGGCCACCCTGCTGGCGATCCAGATCATTCGTTCACCGAAGGTCCCGGACAACTCCATCCACCCCGGAAGAGGGCAGTTCTCCGCAGACATGCTGCACGACCTTGGCCATCTGGGCAAGGCAGAAGACGAGGCCTGTGAAGATGAAACACCCCAAAATCCGGCCAAAACCTGGAAGACCTACTCAGACTGGCGGACGCTTGGCCTGCTGCTGGCCGGCTTAGTGGCATTTGTCCTGCTGCTCAACCCTCTGGGCTGGATCATCAGCGCTGCGATGCTGTTCTGGGTTGTTGCCTATGCCTTGGGCAGCCGCCGCCAGGTCTTCGACATCGGCGTTGGCCTGCTCTTTTCTTCAATTACTCAACTGGCCTTTGGCGCCGGGCTGGGCCTCAGCCTGCCTTCCGGCATCGTGGGAGGGATTTTCTAATGGAACAGTTCGAACTCCTGATGGGCGGCTTCGCCAGCGCACTGACACCCATCAACCTCCTGTGGGTGCTGATCGGCGCAGTCCTGGGCACCGCCGTCGGCGTCCTTCCCGGGCTTGGCTCCGCTATGGCGGTGGCGCTGCTGCTGCCCGTGACCTTTTCACTGGAACCGACGGCAGCGTTCATCATGTTCGCAGGCATCTACTTCGGCGGCCTTTTCGGTGACTCCACGTCCGGAATCCTGCTCAACACCCCCGGCCACTCGTCCGCTATCGCGTCCACGTTCGAGGGCCACCGGATGGCAAAGAACGGACACGCCGCCAAAGCTTTGGCCACTTGCGCCATCGGAGCTTTCATCGGCGGCCTGATCGCCACCACCCTGGTGGTCTTCTTCGCGCCGACCCTGGTCAAAATGGCCACCGTCTTCGGCCCGGCCGAGTACTTCGCGCTGGCGGTGTTCGCGTTCCTGGCCATTTCCGCCGTCGTCTCCGAATCAGTGATCCGCGGCATCGCGGCACTGGGAATCGGCCTCGCCCTCTGCCTCGTGGGAATCGACGGCCCCAGCGGCACCGCCCGGTTCACCCTGGGCATGCCCCAGCTCTTCGACGGGATCTCGATGATTGTCATCACAGTGGGGCTGCTTGCCCTCGGCGAGGTGTTCCACATCGCCTCCCGCATCCACCGCGACCCGGTAGCCACCCAAATCGAAACCAAAGGGCGAGCCAGGCTTACCCTCGCCGATTTCAAGAAGGCACTCCCAGCCTGGCTCCGCGGCACCGCGTTCGGCGCCCCGTTCGGGCTGATCCCCGCCGGCGGCGCGGAGGTGCCCACCTTCCTGGCCTACGGTACCGAGAAGCATCTGGCCAAGCGCCGGAACGATCCCGAGTTCGGCACCACCGGCTCCATCCGCGGCCTGGCCGCTCCCGAAGCCGCGGCCAACGCCACCGCCGGCACTGCCATGGGTGCCCTGCTCGCTTTGGGATTGCCGACGTCGGCCACAGCGGCGATCATGCTTGCCGCATTCCAGCAGTACGGCATGCAGCCCGGCCCCCTGCTCTTCGAACGAAGCGGCGACCTGGTGTGGGCGTTGCTGGCCTCGCTGTTCATCGGCCTGGTGATCCTGGTGATGATCAACATTCCGTTCGCCTCCGTCTGGGCCAAGCTGCTGAGCATCCCCAAGCACTACCTCTACGCCGGCATCACCGTCTTCTCGATGCTCGGCGTCTACGCGGTAAGCTCCGCGGTGCTTGACCTCTGGCTGTTGATCGCCATCGGGCTCACCGGATTCCTGATGCGCCGCTACAACATCCCCCTGGCCCCGGTCCTGATCGCGGTGATCCTGGGGCCGATGGCGGAGACCGAACTGCGCCGCGCGCTGGCCGTTTCCCAAGGGAACCTTGGCATCCTGGTGGACAGCCCAATCACCATCACCCTCTACCTGGTCCTCGCTGGCGCCCTCGCCGTTAGCGCCGTCCAACACCTCCGTCACCGGGCCAGCCGGAAAGCCTGATGACGGGACCCAACCAAAAAGGGAGCCCTTGCGTCTCAACTACCCACCGGGCAGTCGAGGGCAAGGGCTCCCTTTCTAGGACCGTGCAGCGCGGATGGCCCGGCCCGCTGCGGCGCCGGCGGCCAGGATCACCGGGACCAGGCACATCAGGGTGACCACGGTGTTGGGACGGAACGCCGCGCGGCCGCCGACGCTCCGGTACACACCCAGCGGCAGCACCATTCCGCCGCCACCCCCGCCGGAGGCACCGTTGCCAGCTTCGCCGCCTCCTCCGAACCCGAAGGACACCAGGGCAACCGGGACGATTTCTTCCCCGTCCACCCGGACGGCCGGGCCATAAGCCTTGGTGACGCCAATGTTTTTGAAGGTGTCCACAAAGGACGAGAAGGAATCAGACATAACCTCACCATAGGCGCGCGGCGTGGCGATCACCATGGGTGAGCGGCCGCCGTCGGGCCTTCCCCAGCGAGCCGCGCATTGCCGCGGGGCCCTGCCCTTGCAATACTTCGGGGATGCCTGCTCCCTCAGCCGCGTTCGCCGAGAACGCCATCCACCAGACCGTCCGCGCCCAGTTCGAGGCCTTCATAGATGACCACCGGAACATGCTCAACGCCTGCCTGGACGGCCTCACCGAGGAGCAGGCGCGCCGCTCGCTGGTGGCGTCCCGCACCACGCTGCTGGGCCTCGTAAAGCACGCGGCCTTTGTCGAGAATGTCTGGTTCGACGAAGCCATCACGTGCCGGTCGCGCACCGAAATCGGCATCCCTGCCACGCCGGACGAGACGTTCATCCTCACGGACCAAGACACCATTGCCAGCGTCCGGCAGGCCCACCGCGAGGCTTGCGAGGCATCGCGCCAGGCGACGTCGTTGTTGGATCTCGACGACCTGCTCCGCGGCAACCGTCGCGGACCGCTCCCCCTGCATTGGGTATACCTGCACGTGCTGCGTGAGCTCGCCCAGCACTGCGGGCACGCAGACATACTTCGTGAACAGATCCTCAACGGCTGACGCCTGAGGCATCGTGCGGCCGTCATCGTGCCGCCCGCCCAGATGGCACTTCGCGCTAGGAATGCGCGCCGCGACCAGCACGAAGTGCCATCTCGCGGCCGCGAAGTCAGGCTTTGTTGGCCGTTGCCGCTGCAGAAAGCGCAGCCAGCCCGCGCTCGAAGTCGCCTCCCACCATCTTGTCCATGTTCACAACCATGGCGAAAATCTTCGCGAGTCCCTTGTTCTCGCCAGTCATCCGCCACGTCACCTGAGTGCCGCCGTCGGCCGGAGTGAACGTAAACGTGGTGGGGTTCACAGCCTTGAACGGTTTGGTGAACTCCAGGCGCACGTTGATGCTCCCGGGAAAGTCGGATTCGACGATCTCCATGTTTCCGCTGCCTGCCTTGCGGTTGCCGCTCCAGGCATACTTGGCCCCCACACCGGCGTCGCTGCCCGAATACGAGCGGTTCAATTCCGGGTCCACGTTCTCCCAGGGCGACCATTTGGTCCACTCCAGGAAGCTGTTGACCAGCGGAAAGACGTCTTCAGCAGGGGCAGGAATGAGGGCGCTGCGAGTGACTTCGTAAGATGACATGCCGCAATCATAGGCGGATTTGACCGGCAATCATTCAGTCCCGCGTGTGGCGTTCACCAAGTGTTCCAGAACCCGAAACCTGGCTTGCCTACTGTCACAGGGTCGACGGCCGGACGCGCGGCCGCACCAGTGAAAGAGGAAACTATGACCACCGGACTCAACCAGCACAACCTCAGCCGGAGGGCCGCGCTGGCTGCCGCCGGAACGCTTGGCGCGCTGGGACTCACAGTGGCCGCAGCGGCCGGAAGCAGCGCGGCCCCGGGGCCAAAGGCACCCAAGCCCACCCTCGCTTTCCGGACCGACGGCCGATTCAAGGTGGTCCAGTTCAACGACACCCAGGACGACGAGCAGACTGACCGCCGCACCATCGAACTGATGGACAAGACCCTGGACGCGGAGAAGCCGGACTTCGTGGTGATCAACGGGGACGTGATCAACGGCGGCTGCGACTCTGAGCTGGAGGTCAAGCAGGCGCTCAACCACGTGGTCCAGCCCATGGAGCGCCGGCAGATCCCGTGGGCCGTCACGTTCGGCAACCACGACGAGGATTCAATGGCGCGGACCGGCATGACCGAAGCCAAAATGCTGCAGTTCCTGCAGACCTACGAATTCAATTTGAACAGCGACTCCACGCCGGGCCTCACCGGTACGTCCAATTCGCTGCTCCTGGTGCAGTCCGCCAAATCCAAGGCACCGGCGTTCGGACTCTGGCTTATCGACACCGGCCGTTACGCCCCGGACGCCATCAACGGACAGGACTTCGAAGGCTACCCCGACTGGGACTGGGTACGCATGGACCAGGTCACCTGGTACCGCAACCTGTCCATCGCCACCGAGCAAAAATACGGCAAGAAGGTCCCCTCCCTCATGTGGGGCCACATCGCGCTCCACGAGCACCGCAACATGTGGTTTTCCAGCCTCGACTCGCGGACAGAAGCGGACCACGCCCGGGCCCTCACGAAGCACAACATCGTCGGCGAACGGAACGAAGACGAGTGCCCCGGTCCCATCAACTCCGGCCTGTTCAGCGCCTTCCTGGAGCGCGGGGACGTCCTGGGCTACTTTGTGGGCCACGACCACGTCAACACGTACGTGGGCAACTACTACGGCGTTCAGCTTGGCTATGCGCCCGGAACCGGATTCGGCGCCTATGGGCTCTCCGGCGCCGAACGGAACCGCCTGCGCGGCGCGCGTGTCTTTGAGCTGGACGAGAACCACCCGGGCATCTACAAGGACACCCGGCTGGTTTCCGCCAAGGAGATGGGCATCGACCTGACGGCCAACGACCAGCCGATCGTTCCCCAGCCGCTGGATCCGCGGCAGCTCTAGTCCGTCCGCTCTAGTCCGCCTGCCTTCGGCGGAGCGTGGCAGGCGGGCTCGTATTCGTAGTCCCGTTGGGCCTCTGCGGCAGCTGACTGTCTCTGCAAACGGTCTCCGAGGACCGCCCGCCTTCGTCCGCGCGTCTTCAGCGGCCTATGGGGCAGGGCCCAGGATCACGCCCGGGCGGCCAGGGCGGTGTCCAGGAACTCCAGGTGCGGCGGCGTAGTAGCCACCGCGGCATCCGCATATTCAGGGTGCTTGCCGAGGTACTTCTTGATGAAGGGGCAGACCGGGACGATGGCTCGGCCCTCGTCAACCGTTTCATCGAGCGCCGCCTTGGCGAGCTTGCCTGCGAGCCCCTGACCACCGTATTCCTCGTTGATCACGGTGTGGTAGAAAATCCGCTGCGGCGAGCCGCCGGCGTCGTACTCCTTGTACACGGCTTTACCAATGACGTTCCCGCCGGTCAGCACCTCGAAGCGCTGACGCTCCGGGTTGTGGCGGATGGTGACATCGTGCACGGGATCTCCTCTGTTCGGCTTCCGGTACAGCCTAACCCCGTCACTCCGCCCTGTTTTCGTCGCGGGCTAACAGGCCAGGTTAGGCGCTGCCACGGAAAAACGGGCTGTCAAGGACGCTGCGGCAGCCCGGTGACGCAGCGGCCCAGGCCTTGTAGTGTCGTGGGCAATGGGCAAGGACTCCCCCTGCCGCCCACGAGCAGCGAACCGGGAACTTAGGAGCGAACATGGCTGTTGACGAGAACGAAGCGCAGGTCCTGGACCAGTGGACCCACCGGCTGGCCCAGGCACTGCAGATCCTGGACCTGGAGGTGGATCAGGAACTCCTCCTTGATCTGGCCAGGAAGTCGGCGGGCTCGGTGATCCATGCGGCCGCACCGGTCACCACGTTCCTGGTGGGTTACGCCGCTGGGCTCGCCGCCGGCAACGGCAGCGCCGGGTCCAAGGCCGGGTCGACGGCGGCGATTACCCAAGCGGCCGACGTCGCCTTCCGGCTGTGCGAGGACGGGCACGACGGCGGCCCGGCGGTTAAGGGCTGGGCGGACACAGGTCAGTAAAGGCCCCGGGTCTTCATAAGCGGTTCTGGCCCGCTTGAGCGGTTCTGGGCCCGCACCGCTCATGCGGGCTACGGCCGCTTATGCAGCCTGGACCACCGGTGGCCCTATCCCGCGGCGGTCAGTTCCAGCCTGACGATCACTGCCTTCGACGCGGGCGTCTGGCTGCCCTCGGCCACACTGTCCAGCGGAACCAGCACGTTGGCCTCAGGGTAGTATGCCGCCGCGCAACCGGCCGCCGTCGGGTAGGAGACCACCCGGAAGTTCCGCAGCACCCGTTCCACGTTGTCCTGGTACACCCCGTGGATGTCCACGTGCTGACCGTCGCTGAGTCCCAGTTCGGCGAGGTCCTCGGGGCTGACAAACACCACTTCGCGGCCCTTCTTGATACCCCGGTAGCGGTCGTTGTTTCCGTAGATGGTGGTGTTGAACTGGTCGTGCGAGCGCATGCTCTGCAGGATCAGCGTTCCGGCCGGCCGCTCCACGTGCTCGAGCTCGTTGACCGTGAGCATGGCCTTGCCAGTCGGGGTGGTGAATGTCCGCGAATCCCGCGGCCCGTTCGGCAGCACAAAGCCGCCGTCCTGCCGGATCTTCCGGTTGTAGTCCTCGCAGCCGCTGACCACGTGCGAGATGTGGTCCCGGATGAGGTCGTAGTTCTTCTCGAACCCCGCCCAGTCCGCCTGCACGGAGTCACCCACCACTTTGTGGGCCAGCCTGCTGACGATGGCCACCTCGGACAGCAGGTCCGGGGCCACCGGCCGCACTGTTCCGTGCGAGGCGTGGACCGCGCAGACTGTGTCCTCCACGGAAACAAACTGCGGACCGGATTCCTGCATGTCAATCTCCGTGCGGCCCATCGTGGGCAGGATCAGCGCCTCGGATCCGGTGATCGTGTGTGAGCGGTTGAGTTTGGTGGAAATCTGGACCGACAGCTCCGTGTTTTCCATCGCCGCGAACGCGGCATGGGTGTCCGAAATGGCTCCCACGAAGTTACCGCCCATGGCCACGAAAACCTTGATCCCGCCGTCGCGCATTTGCCTGATGGTTTCCACCGCGTCGATGCCGTGTTCGCGCGGCGGTTCAAAGTTGAATTCCTTGCCGAGAGCGTCTATAAAGGCCGGCGGCATCTGCTCCCAAATGCCCATGGTGCGGTCGCCCTGAACGTTGCTGTGACCGCGGATGGGCGACGCGCCGGCACCCGGCTTGCCGATGTTGCCCCGGAGCAGCAGGAGGTTGATGATCTCCTTGATGGTGGCCACCCCCTTCTTGTGCTGGGTGATGCCCATGGCCCAGGTGATGATCACTTTCTCCGCCCTGAGGTAGCGGTCGGCCAGTTCGTCGATCTCCCCGGTCTGCAGGCCGGTGGCCGCCAGCACGGCAGCCTCGTCCAGCTGGGCCAGATGCTCGCGGAGCTCCTCCAAACCTTGGCAGTGTTCGGCGAGGAATGCGTGGTCCAGCACGGTCCCCGGATTCGCAGCCTCGGCGTCGAGGATCCGCTTGGAAACTGCCTGGAGCAGGGCCATGTCCCCGCCGATGCGGACCTGCAGGAACTGATCAGCGATCTCCGTGCCGCGGCCAATGATTCCCTTGACCTTCTGCGGGTTCTTGTACCGCATCAGGCCCGCTTCCGGCAGCGGATTCACGGCCACAATGCTGGCTCCGGCCTCCTTGGCTTCCTCCAGGGCGGTCAGCATCCGCGGGTGGTTGGTGCCCGGGTTCTGGCCCATCACGATGATCAGGTCCGCCTTGGCGAAGTCATCGTAGGAGATTGTGGCCTTGCCGATCCCGATGGTCTGGCCCATGCCCCAACCGGAGGATTCGTGGCACATGTTAGAGCAGTCCGGCAGGTTGTTGGTCCCGTAGGCGCGGACAAACAGCTGGTACAGGAACGCGGCCTCGTTGGACGTCCGGCCGCTGGTGTAAAAGGCGGCCTGGTCCGGGCTCGGCAGCCCCTTGAGCTTGTCCGCGACGATGGTGAAGGCCTGCTCCCAGCTGACAGGACGGTAATGGTCCTCCTCGGCGGGCTTGTGCACGGGCTCGGTGAGGCGGCCCTGCATCCCCAGCCAGTACTCGGACCGCTGCCGCAGTTCACTGACAGGGTTCCCAGCCCAGAATTCGGAGCCGATCACCACCGGCGTGGCTTCCCAGGTGACAGCCTTGGCGCCGTTTTCGCAGAACTCAAACGTCTTGCGGTGCCCGGGGTCCGGCCAGGCGCAGCTCATGCAGTCGAAGCCGTCCTTCTGGTTCAGTGCCAGCAGGGTCTTCCCGGTCCTGACCACACCCATGTGCTGTAGGGCCGGCTCCAGGGAGTGATAGACGCCCGGCACACCGGCGGCCCACGTCTTCGGGTGGCCGCTGACCTCAATGTCAGCCTCGTTGGCCTCTTCCACGCGCGGATTCTTGCGTGCCACGTTGCACTCTCCTTGTTTCAAGCCCTCACCGTCAACGCGCCGGTTTTCAGCGCTGCGACGGTCCCAGTCCACCCTTATCGAGGGGGGTCATCCAAGTCAAGCAGGACTAACGGCAAACGCCTAGGTAGGGTGGACAGATGGACGTCCCTCCCTTTGTCTGGACCCTGACCATCGTGGCAATCGTGGGCCTGCTGGCTTTCGATTTCTTCTTCCATGTCCGGAAGGCCCACACCCCCACACTCAAGGAATCGGCCATCTGGTCCTCCATCTATGTGGGGATCGCCCTCCTCTTCGGGCTGGGGGTGCTGTTGTTCGGCGGCACCACCATGGGCACCGAATACTTCGCCGGCTACGTCACGGAGAAGGCCCTGTCCGTGGACAACCTCTTTGTGTTCCTGATCATCATGGCCAGCTTCAAGGTCCCCCGCGCGGACCAGCAGAAGGTACTGCTGTTCGGCATCGTCTTCTCCCTGATCGCCCGGACCGCCTTCATTTTCCTCGGCGCCGCCCTGATCAACAGCTTCGCGTGGGTGTTCTACATCTTCGGCCTGATCCTGCTGATCACCGCAGGGAACCTGCTCAAGCCGGACAATCACGACGACGACTCCGAAGGTTTGGTGGTCAGGCTCGCCAAAAAGTACCTCCCGGCGTCGGCCCATTACGACGGCGACAAACTGTTCACGATGGAGAACGGCAAGCGCGTCCTCACCCCGATGCTCCTGGTGATGGTGGCCATCGGCGGCACCGACATCCTGTTCGCACTGGACTCCATCCCCGCCATCTTCGGCCTGACCCAGAACGTGTTCATCGTCTTCACGGCCACGGCGTTCTCGCTGATGGGCCTGCGCCAGCTCTTCTTCCTGATCGATGGGCTGCTGGACCGGCTGATTTTCCTTGCCTATGGCCTCGCTGCCATCCTCGGCTTCATCGGTGTCAAGCTCATCCTGCATGCCCTGCACGAGAACAACTTGCCGTTCATCAACGACGGCGAGCACGTCAACGTCATCGAAGTGAGCACCGGTGTTTCCCTGACCGTGATCCTGGGCGTCCTGGTGGTCACCGTGCTGGCCTCGATCTTCAGCCCCAAGGGCAAGGCCAAAAACGCGGTGTCCGGCGCCAAACGGCACGCCACCGAATACCTGGACCTCAACTACGAAACGGACATGGCGGAGCGGGACAAGCTGTTTGCCCGGATGGTCCGGGAGGAAGACCTGCTCCGCAGCCTGCCGGAGAAGTACAAACGGCTCATCCGCAACGAAACCGAATTTATGGACCTTCTCCGCAAGGCCCACACCGAGCACGACGAGGCCCAGGTCAGGGCAGCGAACCCTTAAAGCAACGCGGGGTCACTTACGGCCCATCCAGAGGCCCGTGATGGGCCGTAAGTGACCCCGCGTTGTCAGTGGCTGTTGCTAGATTCAAACCAGCGCCAGGGGAACTGTCCTCGGGCCAGGCACGTCACCAGGCACATCAATGGGGAGGCCCCGTGTTTCTGCTCGATCCAGCCAGCGTTGATCCCGGATCTGTTGATCCCCGCCCCGCTGATTCCAGTTCCGGCACGCCGCAGGACCTGGTGTTTTCCGCCAGCGATCTGGTGGCTGCCAGCGAATGTGAGTACCGCACGCTCCGCATCCTGGACGAGAAACTGGGCCGGTCCCCCAAGGCGCAGTTTTCCGACGACGAAATGCAGCGCCGTGCGGGGGCGCTCGGCGACAAGCACGAGGCCAAGGTCCTGGCCGGCCTGATCGCGCAGTACGGCGCCTGGGACGCCGGCCGCGGCACCGGGGTGTACTCGATCGAGCGCGGGGAGAACACGCGCGGCGAGCTGCTGGCCAGGCACGCTGAGACGGAACTCGCGCTCCGTGCCGGGGCCGACGTCGTTTTCCAGGCAACCTTTTTCGACGGCGAGTTCCTGGGCTACGCGGACTTCATCGTCAACGAGGCCGCAGGCACCGGCAACCCCGTCCGCTACGAGGTCTGGGACACCAAGCTGGCTCGGCATGCGAAGGTGGGCGCGCTCCTGCAGCTTGCCGCCTACGGCGACCAGCTCATCGGCATGGGCCTGGAACCGTCGCCCCGGGTCACGCTGGTGCTGGGCGCTGTGGTGGATGGCGATTACGTCCGCAGCCACCACTCCCTGCCGGACCTGCTGCCGGTGTTCCGCGAGCGCCGCGACCGCTTCCGCGCCCTGACCGCTGCCCACCGCGAGGCCGGTTCGGTGCAGTGGCAACAGCCCGGCGTCGCGTTCTGCGGGCGGTGCAACTACTGCGCCGAGCAGGTCCAGTCCCACCGCGACCTCCTGATGGTGGGCGGCATGACCACCCTCCGGCGGAAGAAACTCATCGCCGATGGCATCACCACCATCGACGCGCTGGCCGATCTTCCGCCGGGCAAGGCCACAGGCTCAGTGGCCCGGCTCCGCGACCAGGCCAGGATGCAACTGGGCCGGGACGTCCCGGACGGTTCCCGCACCTTCGCCAAGGACGGCGGGGAGCACACCGTCACGTTCAAGGTGCTGCCGGAGAATGCCTTGGCCGAGATTCCCCGGCCCAGCCCCGGCGACATCTTCTTCGACTTCGAGGGCGATCCCCTCTGGCAGGACCCCGCCACCAGCAAATGGGGGCTGGAGTACCTGTTCGGCGTGATCGAGGCGCCAGCTGCTGACGCGCGCGCAGCGGGCAAGCCCGTGTTGGATGATAAGCCCGTCTTCCGGCCCTTTTGGGCGCATTCGCGCAACGCGGAGCGGCAGGCCTTCCTGGACTTCCTCGCCTACGTGGAAGAGCGCCGCGCCAGGTACCCGGATATGCACGTCTACCACTACGCCGCCTACGAGAAATCGGCGCTCCGGAACCTGTCCGTCACGCACCTCGCCGGCGAGGACATCGTGGACAACTGGCTCCGCGACGGCTTGCTTGTGGACCTCTACGCCACGGCCCGGCATTCGCTGCGGATCTCGGAGCCGTCCTACTCCATCAAGAAGCTTGAGCCCCTGTACATGGGCGACAACCTCCGTTCCGGGGACGTCAAGGACGCGGGAGCGTCCGTGGTGGCGTATGCCGGTTACTGCGCTGCCCGGGACGACGGCGACGCCGCCAGGGCCGCAAACATCCTGGCCTCCATCTCCGATTACAACGAGTACGACTGCCTCTCCACCCTCCGCCTCCGCGACTGGCTGCTGGGCCTTCGAGGGACGGCTGCCTTAAGCGCGGCGACAACCGGAACAGCCGACGACGGCGGGCGGCCGGCGCCGTCGTCGTCCGCTGTTGCGGCCCCGCCACCGCTTCCGGAACCCGAGCCAACTCCGGAGGAGCGCCGCCTGCAGGACTACCTGGCCGGCCTCCCGGACAACCGGCCGTGGACCAACGACGAACGGGCCATCGCCATGGTGGCCGCAGCCACGGGGTACCACCGCCGCGAGCGCAAGCAGTTCTGGTGGGAGCACTTCGACCGCACCGAGTCCGAGATCGACCACTGGTCTGAGCACCGCAACGTGTTTGTGGTGGATACCGCGGAAATACTGACGGACTGGGAGCTCGCAAAGCCCACGGCCCGGATGCGCACCCGCACGCTGAGGCTGACGGGGGTCATGAGCGAAGGTTCGGAGTTCAAGCCCGGGAGCACCTGGTGCCGGCTCTACGATTCGCCGGTGCCTCATGGCCTGGAGGATCCCTTGGGCGCCGCCACGGGCCGCGGGTTCACCTTCGGCACCCTGGTGACTGCGGTGGAGGACCACCCGCGGGTTGCCGGCCAGACCATGATCACCATCGAGGAGCGGGAAACAGGAAAGGTCCCCGCCTATCCGCACATTCCGGTGGCGCTCACCGAGGACCAGCCGATCCGCACGGCCAGCATCGAAGCCGCCCTGGCCGAGCTGGCCCAGAGCGTCGGTGCTTCGGTGCCCGCGCTACCGGAACATCCCGGCGTCGACATCCTGCGCAAGGTGCCGCCGCGCTTCCATTCGGTGCCAGGTCCCGCCACCGTCGGAAAAGACGTCTCCGGCGCGGCGGACTACGTCACGGCGATCACCGCCACGCTGCTGGACCTCGATCATTCGTACCTTGCCGTGCAGGGGCCTCCCGGGACGGGCAAGACCTACGTCGGCTCGCACGTCATTGCCCGGCTGGTGGAGCAGGGCTGGAAGATCGGGGTGGTTGGGCAGTCCCACGCGGTGGTGGAGAACATGCTGTGCACCGCGATCGAAACCGCGGGAGTGGATCCGGCGCGGGTGGCGAAGAAGCTGGCCGCCCCGCACCCGGTGCTGTGGCACCGCACGTCCGACGACGACGTCGCGGCCCTGCTGGGCTCCCCCGGCGGCTGCCTGGTGGGCGGCACCGCCTGGACCATGACGGGCAAGTCCGTCCCCGCGGGATCCTTGGATCTGTTGGTCATTGACGAGGCCGGCCAGTTCTCGCTTGCCAACACCCTGGCCGTGGCCCGTGCCGCCAAGCGCCTCCTGCTCCTCGGTGACCCGCAGCAGCTGCCGCAGGTCACGCAGGGCTCACACCCGGAGCCCGTAGACGAGTCGGCCCTGGGCTGGCTTGCTGCCGGGCACGCCACGCTCCCCGGCGAACTGGGCTATTTCCTGGCGGACAGTTGGCGCATGCACCCGGACCTATGCCGCGCCGTGTCCGTCCTCAGCTACGACGGAAAACTGGAAGCTGCGCCGGCGTCATCCCTCCGCAGCCTCGCGGAACTGCCGGCCGGGGTGGAAACAGTCTTTGTGGACCACAGCGGGAACACCAAGTCCTCCGTTCAAGAAGCCGCCGAAGTGGTCCGTCAGGCCCAGCGGCACATCGGGCTGAAATGGCTTCCCGGCGACGACAAACCGGCCAGGCCACTGAATCCGGAAGACATCCTGGTGGTGGCCGCCTACAACGCCCAGGTCCAGCTGATCCGGCAGGCCCTGCACGACGCCGGCCTGCCGGGTGTCCGGGTGGGCACGGTGGACAAGTTCCAGGGCCAGGAGGCACCGGTTGTCCTGGTGTCCATGGCCTGCTCCGCGGTTGCCGAAGCTCCGCGCGGGGCCGAATTCCTGCTGAACCGGAACCGGATCAACGTGGCCGTGTCACGGGGCCAGTGGCGGGCCGTGATCATCCGCTCCCCCGAGCTCACCAATTACATGCCGGCCAAACCGGCTGTGCTGGAGGAGCTCGGTGCCTTCATCGGCCTCAGCGCTGGTATCCACGGCCCGCGCAACACGCTGAGAAACCGTGTTCTCACCGCTGAATCAAGGTAAGTTCGAGGGGTGACATCCCAGAGCAACAGGCTGCCTGTCGGCGCCCTGATAGTCCTTGCCGCCATCGGCTTCACCGCCATCACCACCGAACTCCTGCCCTCCGGCCTGCTGCCCCAGATCAGCGCCGACTTCCGGATCTCCGAGGCGACGGCCGGGTACCTGACGGCAGGCTATGCGGCCATCATCGTGGTCACCGTGATCCCCTTGTCGCTGCTGCTGTCGCGGGTCCCGCGGCACTACCTGCTGATCGCATTGATCCTGTTCTTCGCGGCCAGCAACGCGCTGGTGGCCATCGTCACCGATTTCGGTGCCGCCATGGGTTCCCGGGTGGTTGGCGGCATCGCCCACGGCCTGCTGTGGTCTGCCATGGCCCCGTTTGTGGCGCGGATTGTCCCCGCCCACAAAGTAGGCAAGGCGCTGGCCATCGTGTTCAGCGGCAACAGCCTGGGCCTGGCCATCGGCGCCCCGGTAGGGACTGCCCTGGGCAACATCGTCGGCTGGCGCGCGGCGTTCCTGGTCCTGGCCGCCTCAGGGGTGCTGCTGGCGCTCCTTGCCGTGTGGCTGCTTCCCCCGGTGCGGCGCATCCCCGATGCTCCGCACCCATCTATTCGCAAGGCGATCGGCCAGCCTGGAGTGAAGGCAGTCGCCGTTGGCTGGCCCCTGATGCTTATGGCGCATTTCGCGTTGTTCACCTACATTGCGCCGTTCCTGCGCGAAGTGCGGCTACCTGACTTCAGCATCCCGCTGTCCATCAGTGTCCTGGGTGTCGCCGGGCTGGTGGGCATCTGGATCGCCGGCATCACCGTGGATTCCCGGCCGCGGCGCTGGCTCCTGATCACGGTCGCCGGTGTTGTGGCGTCCCTGGCCTTGCTTCCGCTGGTGGGCAGCGTCCTGCCGGCCTTGGCGCTGCCGGTCACGCTGGTCCTGATGTTTGTCTGGGGCACAGGCATCGGCGCCATGGGGATTTACAACCAGTCAGCCATCCTCCGGGCCGGCGGCGAGTACAGGGACGCCGCCAACGGACTCACAGTACTGACCATCCAGATAGGAATCATGATCGGTGCGATGTTCGGCGCCGCCGCCCTCACCATCGCGGGGCCGCTCCTGATCCCGGTGGCCGCCGCCATTCCCGCCGTCGTCGCGTTTGTGCTGATCCTGGCCGGACGGCGGCACGCCTACCCGCCGGGGCCGAAGGAACGCCAAGCCACTTTGGCCGAAGCAACGTCCACATAGCCTCCCGCGCGGGGCTGGCGGGGAACTCTCCGCGGGGGCCTCTCACTGGCGGGGAGCCGGTAAGCTGGCCCGCTCAGCGGGCCCGGAAATCCCGGAACGATCCGTCCGCAGCGGAGATTGTCTCCTCCACCCGTTCCACCCTGCCGGGGGCGTTCTCCGACCTCAACCAGTCCAGGAGCTTTTGGACCTGCTGCTCCGGCCCTTCGGCCACGATGGACACCGAGCCGTCGTCGAGGTTCCTCACCACACCCTTGAGCGCCAGTTCGTCGGCCTTGCCCATCGTCCAAAAACGGAATCCGACCCCCTGCACCACGCCAAAGACGCGGGCAGAGAGCCGGATATCGCCGTTATCCCGGCCAGGGTCATCCCGGCCGGAGTCATGCAGGCGCCCGGAAAAACTCATGGCAGTCAGGACTGCTTAACCAGCGCCGCTTCGACGTTGATCTTGACCTTGTCGCTCACCAGCAGGCCGCCGGCTTCCAGGACAGCATTCCAGGTCAGGCCGAACTCCTTGCGGCTGATGTCGCACTCCGCGGAGAATCCTGCGCGGGTGGCACCAAAGGGGTCCACGGCTACTCCGGTGAACTCGACCTCCAGCTCCACCGGTTTGGTGATTCCGCGGATGGTGAGATCGCCCGTGAGTGTGTAATCCTCGCCGTCGCCCTCCACCGAGGTGGCCCGGAACGTCATCTCGGGGTACTCCTCCACATCGAAGAAGTCCGCCCCCTTCACGTGTCCGTCGCGGTTGGCGTCGCCGGAATCGAAGCTGGCCGTTTTGACCGTGGCGTGAAGCGAGGCGTCGGCGAGGGATGCGCCAACGCGGGCTTCGGCCGAGGCGTCCGTGAAACGTCCGCGGACCTTGCTGATGCCCGCGTGCCGGACAGTGAAGCCGATCTCACTGTGGGACATGTCCAGGGTCCAGACGCCGGATGTAAGGCCTGAAGGTAGGGTCACTTTTGCATCTCCTTTATGGGAAACAGTGGTGTGGAAACCGGCCAGGACGGCCGGTTTCCACACTGCTTCACTCCGGAGTTTTTGTCCAGATAATGCCCCCAAATCCCCACGCCACCCAGAGCCGTTATCTAGACAAAAACTCAGCTGGATAGGTGGGGCGGGTGGGGTCTGGAGCGCGGTTGGGGAACGGAACTCAGCAGGGGACCTCGGACCCGGTCAGTTGATGGTGATGTCCCGCGTGCGGTGGTCGTAGCGGATGGTGACCGTGCCGCCGTCGTGGTGCAGTTCGTGGTTGGGGCCATCGAACGTGCCGAACGCGCCGTAGTTCTCATCCCACGAACGGTTCAGCGCGATCTTGAAGGTGTAAGAGCCGGCGGGCAGGTCGGGGCTGATCTTCCACAGCTGGTCCAGGGCATCGAGCGTCAGCTGGGCCTCGTCGTACTGCGGCGCCCAATTCTCCGGCGCGCCCAGGATGGTGTTGAAGTCGCCGGCAACCGCCACGGCCTCAGGCTGCGGGAAAGTCTCCACAGCAGGCGCCTCTGCCGTTTCCTTAGGCGCTGCTTTTGACGCAGCTTTGGGGGCCGCCTTGCGTGAGCGGACGGCCTTGACCACGGGCTCTACGGCGTCCTCGACGGCCTTGGTGGCCTTCCCGACGGCGTCGGCGGCAATCTTAGCGGGAGTCCGCTTCGCCGGGGCCTTCTTGGCGGGAGCCGTCTTGACTGCCGGTGCGGGTGCCGGCGCCGGCGGAACGGCGACGTCGGCTGGAACCGGAGTGCCGGCGTCGAGCGCTGTGGCGAAGGAATCCGCATCGGGGAATGCCACCGTGGCGCGCATGCCGTCATCGGTGATGGTCCAGCCGGAACGGCCCTTGATCAGCCAGCCGGCCTTGACCAATTTGGCCGTGGCGGACGTGAGCGTCTTGTGCCCACGCGGAATGCCGCCGCTGAGCAGCGTGGCCTCGTGATCACTGAACGGCACGCGCGCGGTGGCTTCCGCCAAAACCTCGCCGGCGTTGAGTGAACCGCCGGACCATACGCCTTCGGTCAGGACGTGCAGCACGGTCTTGAGTCGGAGGTCGGTGTTATCTGCGATGGACTTGGCCATGATTCCCCTTGCATAATGCGATCTGTCACTAGGCATCCTGCCAAGACCCTGTTAAATCGCGCGACTTGAAATGGTTAACTCTGCGTGTCGTGACCGACTATGACGCGGATTACAGCAGAACTGAGGCAGGAGTCTCGGCTAAGGGGCTGTTTACTCAACCCTGAAGCGCAAATCCCGGGTATCGCCGGACTCTTCCCGGACGCGCCCGGGCACTAGTGTAGCGAGCCGGAACCCGCGGAGCTACCCGCCGTTCAGCTCGTCCAGAAGCTCCGCTTTGCGCTCCTCGGATGCGAACGACGAATGGATGGAATTGGCCGCGAGCCGTGCCCTGTCGAAGTCTGAAAGGTCAAAAACGGCCTTCAGCTGGGAGAAGTTGTCGTCCACGTACCCACCGAAGTAGGCCGGATCATCCGAGTTCACGGAGACATTGAGCCCGGCGGCGAGCATGGCCGGCAACGGATGGTCCGCCAGGGTGTCCACGGCACGCAGCCGCACGTTCGAGAGTGGGCAGACAGTCAGCGGAATCCGGTCCTCCACCAGCCGTTCCACCAGGTCCGGGTCATCCATGCAGCGGATGCCGTGGTCAATCCGTTCCACTCCCAGGACGTCCAGCGCTTCGATAATGTACGACGCCGGCCCTTCCTCGCCTGCGTGCGCGGTCAGCCGCAGGCCCGCTTCGCGGGCTTTGGCGAACAGCCGCTCAAACTTGGCCGGCGGGTTGCCCACTTCGGCCGAATCCAGGCCGATGGCGGCAATAGGAGCGTTCATGGCCAGCAGCCCGTCCAGGACCTCCAGCGCAGATTCCTCAGACAGGTCCCGCAGGAATGCCGCGATCAGCAGGGTGGATATGCCGAAGTCCTCCTGGGAGGTGGCCAAGGCCGATGCCACTCCGTTGACACAGGTTTCCAGGCTGACGCCGCGCGACAGGTGCGCCTGCGGATCCATCATGATCTCGGCGTGCCGGACCCCCGCGGCAGCGGCGCGGGCCAGGTAGGCGCGCGTCATGTCGGCGAAGTCCTGTTCGGTCTGCAGCACCGCCATGTTGGCGTAGTACAGGTCCAGGAAAGACTGCAGGTCTGTGAACTCGTACAGTCGCCGGAGCTCATCCAGGCCGGAGTAGGGAAGGGTGATGCCGTTGCGCTCGGCCAGTTCGAGGATCAGCTCCGGCTGCAGGGTGCCCTCAATGTGCAGATGAAGTTCCGCGACGGGCAGGGGCTGCGCCGCTTCGGTCTCGGGCAGATCCGTCTCGGAAGGTTCCGTCCCTGGAAGTTCCGTGGCTGGAAGTTCCGTGGCTGGTAGTCCCGTCTCGGGCACTTCCGTGGCTGGTAGTCCCGTCTGTGGCAGCGGATCGGCGGCAGTGTCCGGGTTGTTGTCCATCGGGTCAGGATATCGCCCGCCGGCCGGTTCGCGGCTAGAGTCGGATCAATGCGCAACCCTCGGCAGGCTGACGATCTTTCCCTTCCCACTCCCGGCCATCTGGCGGACGGCTTCGTCCGTGTCCGGGGCGCGCGGGAGAACAACCTGCGGAACGTGGACGTGGATGTGCCCCGCGACTCCATTGTGGCTTTTACAGGGGTCTCCGGCTCGGGAAAGTCGTCACTGGCTTTCGGTACCATCTACGCCGAAGCCCAGCGCCGCTACTTCGAATCCGTGGCCCCATACGCACGCCGCCTCATCCAACAGGGCCATAATCCCAAGGTGGAGATGATCTCCGGGCTGCCACCCGCCGTCGCCCTTCAACAGCGCCGCGGCGCACCCAGCAGCCGCTCCACCGTGGGCACGGTAACCACGCTCTCCAATTCGCTCCGCATGCTGTTTTCGCGGGCGGGCACTTACCCGGCTGGCGCCGATCAGCTGGACTCCGACGCGTTCTCGCCGAACACAGCGGCCGGCGCCTGCCGTGAATGCCACGGGCTGGGGGTCGCGCACACTGTAAGCGAGGAATCCCTGGTCCTGGACCCCGCGTTGACCATCCGGGAAGGTGCCATCGCGGCGTGGCCGGGCGCCTGGCAGGGCAAGAACCTCCGCGACATCCTCAGCCACCTGGGCTACGACGTGGACGTGCCCTGGCGGAAGCTGCCCAGGAAGCAGCGCGACTGGATCCTGTTCACGGACGAGCAGCCCGTCGTGGAAGTCACGCCCGAGCGGGACCGCGTGGCCAAGCCCTACAAGGGTCGCTTCTGGAGCGCCAAAAGCTACGTGCTGCACACCCTGGCGGACTCCCAGAGCGCCGCCATGCGCGAGCGCGTGCTGGCGTTTATGGAGTCCGGCCCGTGTCCGCGCTGCAGCGGCACCGGGCTCCGGGCCGAAGCCCTTGCGGTGTCCTTCGCCGGCCGCAACATCGCCGACCTCAACGCCGCACCGATGGCGGAGCTGGCCGAAATCATCCGCCCCACCGCCGGGCTCAAGGAAGCCGGAAGCGCGTCACGCCGGCAGGCCTCCGGCGAGGAAAACGAGGTGGCAGTGGCCATCACCGCCGACCTCCTGCAGCGCATCACCGTGCTCCTGGATCTGGGCCTCGGATACCTGGCGCTGGGCCGCGCCACCCCCACCCTCTCCCCCGGCGAGATGCAGCGGCTCCGGATCGCCACCCAACTCAGGTCGGGACTGTTCGGCGTGATCTATGTGCTCGATGAACCGTCCGCCGGCCTCCATCCGGCCGACGCCGAACCGCTCCTGGCGGTACTGGACCAGCTCAAAGCCTCCGGCAACTCGGTGTTCGTGGTGGAACACAACATGGACGTGGTCCGCCGGGCCGACTGGCTGGTGGACGTGGGTCCCCGCGCCGGGGAAGGCGGCGGCGAGGTGCTATACAGCGGGCCTGTGGCCGGGCTCGCGGCCATCGAGGAGTCGGTCACCCGGCCCTTCCTGTTCGACGACGGCGGGGCGCGTGGCGACGGCGGGGCGCGCGGCGGCGGGTCCAGCGGGCCCGACGGCGGGACTTCCGCCGGCGGGACTTCCGACGGCGGCAAAGCACCTCGTGCAGGCCAGGTCCGGGAGCCCGACGGATGGCTGGAGCTCGCGGGAATTAGCCGGCACAACCTCAAGGACCTGGATGCGCGGTTCCCGCTGGGCGTTCTGACGGCAGTGACAGGGGTGTCCGGCTCCGGCAAGTCCACCCTGGTGACGCATGTCCTGGGGGAAGTCGTGGGATCCGGGCTGAAGAATCACCAGGCTCCGCAGCTGGCCGAACCTGATGATGCGGGCCCGGCCACGGCGTTGTCTGTGGGCCCGGTCAGCGGCGCGGAACGGATCGACAGGCTGGTCACCGTGGACCAGAAACCAATCGGGCGAACCCCCCGCTCCAACCTCGCCACCTACACAGGCCTGTTCGACGCAGTGCGCAAAGAATTCGCGGCGACGGAGCAGGCCAGGGCACGCGGGTTCGGCGCCGGGCGCTTCTCCTTCAACGTGGCCGGAGGCCGCTGCGAAACCTGCCAGGGCGAAGGCTTTGTGGCAGTTGAACTGCTCTTCCTCCCGGGCAGCTACGGGCCGTGCCCGGAGTGCGACGGGTCCCGCTACAACCCCGAGACCTTGGAGGTGACGTACCGGGGCAAGACTGTGGCGGAAGTGCTGCGCCTGACGGTGGATGCGGCCACCGCGTTCCTGGCCGACATTCCGGCCGCGGCCCGCAGCCTGAAGAGCCTCGGGGATGTGGGCCTGGGATACCTCCGGCTGGGCCAGCCCGCCACGGAGCTTTCCGGCGGCGAGGCCCAGCGCATCAAGCTGGCCACCGAGCTTCAACGTGCCCAGCGCGGCCACACCCTTTACCTCCTGGACGAGCCAACCACCGGGCTCCACCCGGCCGACGTTGAACTCCTGATGGCCCAGCTCCACGGCCTGGTGGATAGCGGCAACACCGTGGTGGTGGTGGAACACGAAATGGCCGTTGTGGCAGCGGCGGACTGGGTCATTGACCTGGGCCCCTCGGGCGGGGACGCAGGCGGCCGGATTGTCGCCGCCGGAACCGCCGCCGACGTCGCGAGTTCCACCGCCAGCCGCACCGCGCCCTACCTGGCGGCTGCGCTTCCCCAGCTGGCCGCCAGCTGACCACCAGAAATCATCTCGGTTTGATAACGGACCGGCGATGTCCTAGCGTGAAACGTAAGCCCGCCAAGCGGGCGAATGAATGCCCGGTGCTGCCTCCACCAGAACTGCCCGGCCGGCAGACACCGAAAATTGACCTCTAATCGTCAGGGGCGGGCAGTGGCGCGATAACCTCCGGGGACGGACCGAGCGCTGGTGGCCTTCAGGAGCATCACACATGAAAAACACCACCATTCGTACTGCCGCACGCCGTGGCGTAGCCGTCGCCGCCATTTCTGCGGCCGGCCTTGCACTCTCCGTCACCGCAGCCAACGCGGCCACCGACGGCTCAACCTGGGATTCACTGGCGCAGTGTGAGAGCGGCGGAAACTGGGCCACAAATACCGGCAACGGCTACTCGGGCGGCCTGCAGTTCAGCGCCAGCACCTGGGCTGCCTACGGCGGCACTGGTTCCGCGGCCGACGCCAGCCGCGAACAGCAGATCGCCGTGGCCGAACAGATCCAGGCATCGCAGGGTTGGGGAGCCTGGCCGTCTTGCGCCGCGGAGCTTGGCCTGAGCGGTGGAGGAGGCGCGACGGCGGTGACTCCCCAGAGCGCACCGGTCCAGGCTGCACCCGTTCAGAGCGTGCCAGTCCAGGCTGCACCAGTGGAGAGTGCTCCGGTTCAGGTGCCGGCGGAGCAGGTACCCGCCGTGCCGGTCCCCACTGATGCCGTGACGGCTCCGCAGCACGCGGCGCCCGCGGCGTTGAGTGGCGAGACCTACACGCTTGAGCCCGGCGACACCCTCAGCACCGTCGCCGACAAGCTTGGCATTGAGGGCGGCTGGCAGAGCCTGGCGGACGCGAATTTGGACACCATTGCCAACCCGGACCTCGTGTTCTCCGGGCAGGTCCTCCAGCTTCCCGCCTAAGCTTCAACACTTTCCGCGGAACCGCCCCTTTCCCCAAGAATGACGGCCCGCGGAAACACAAAACCCGGCAGCAACAACCCCGGGAAACAACGACGCCGGAGCGCCCCTCACTGGGGAGCTCCGGCGTCGTCCGTTGTTCTGTTCTGAATGGCTGGCAGGCGCCTGACCTTCCCGCCCGCCTGTCCGCGTTCTGCTCGCTTAGGCTGCTGCCTTGGCGGCCGGAATCTCGCGGATGATGCGAACCTTCCACGCGGCGTCGTCGGTGGTGTCCAGCAGGGCCACCGTGCCGTGGGCGAGGTTCAGTGCCACACGCTTGGCCGCCAGCAGTTCAAGGTAGAGGTGCTCGTTCATGCGGCTGGGGGTGTCGATCATGTACTTCACGGCGTCGCGGACTTTGCGGTAGTTGGCGCTCTTCTCGCGGTGCAGGTGCAGTTCCAGCATATGGCGGTGGCGCACTTTGGGCTCGTGCTTGTTGAGCCAGGAGACGGCAAGATGCACACCAACCACCAGCGCCAGGGAAACGGCGTAGATCCACCAGCCGCTGGACATCAGGAACAGGGGCAGGTTGCCGATGGCCACGAGCGCGATCACGATCCGCAGCGCGACGATCCGGCGAAGGGTCAGGGCCACGGAGGCCATGGCCGCACGAAAACCGTGCTGCTCAGTCCGCGCCGCGGCAGGATCAAGGGTAAATTCATCAAGGACCAGGATGCCCTTGGCCTCCGGATCAAGCATCTGCCCGAACTTGGGCACAAAGAGCTGCGTTGAACCGGCGGTTACTTCAGGTGAAATTTTCATGAGGGGGCTTCCAGGACGGTGGGGCGTTTCGGTGATCTTAGTGGTTAGCGACACCTGTTGTATGTATCGGTCCACTATGTGAACTATTCCGCGGCGACGTCGTGGTTGAGGGACCCTGCCACCGGATCCCGCGCGTGTGGCGCCGGGCACTGCAATTGGCACATCCGCCGCATGCCGTCAGACTGAAGGGATGCAAACCTTCCTTCCGTATCCCGATTTCCGGCAGAGCGCCGCAGCACTGGACACCGCCAGGCTTGGCAAGCAGCGTGTCGAGGCGCTGCAGACCCTCCGGGCTCTGGTGATTCCCGAGTACGGCTGGCTGGACCACCCCGCCGTCCGCATGTGGATGGGCCACGTTCCGGCGCTCACCATGTACGGCCTGGCGATGGTGGACGAATGGACCACCCGCGGCCATGAAGACAACACGCGCGCCAACATCACCGAGTTCGCACCCCAGGCAGCACACCCGGACTACGCGGCCAAGATTCCGCTGCCGGAGTGGCTCGGAAATCCTGATTTCCACCTGAGCCACCGCGCGAAGCTGCTCCGCAAGGAACCGAAGTTCTACAAGACGGTGTTCCCTGACGCCGACTTAGACCTGGACTTCATTTGGCCTGAGCCCAAGCACGAGTTCTACCCGGCAGAACCCGAGGGCGACATCCTCTGGATCCTCCGCGACCCGCACACAGAAATCGATCCGCAGACGCTGGATACCGTGGCGCTGCCGCCGATCCGCCGCGGCGGCGCTGTTGCACCGGCCGCCCCTGAGGACGGCTACTCCCCCGTGTACGTCGACGACGGCTCCCGCCGCCCGTCCAAGCAGCCGCGCAAGTTGCCGCCCAAGCAGCTCGTGAAGAAGCCCACCCGGAAGCGCCAGGCGCAGGAGGAAGCATTCGCAACCCTCCCCGGCAAGACCACCGTCGCGGTTTCATTTGAGGACGGCACCAAGTTCGCCGTCGGCCAGGTGCTGGGCCGTCCCATCACGCTCGACGACGGCCGGTTCGGCCGCACGTTCAGCGTCACCGAAGTGATCGACCGGTCCGCGTTCGATTACCCGGCCCTCCTGCAGGACCCCCGGGTGTTCTTCCCGGTTCCCGCTCCCTGAGTCCGTGACCATCCTCCTAGCCGGCTGCGGCGATCTGGGCACCGAGGCCGGACTGCGCTTCGCCGCGGCAGGGCACCGGGTGGTGGGCTGGCGCCGTTCGCCCGAGAAACTGCCCTCTGCGATTGAAGGCGTGGCGGCGGACCTGGGCTCTGTGGACCTGCCCGCTGTCCCGGCGGACACTACCGCCGTCGTCGTAGCCGTCGCGGCTGACACACCCACGGAAGCCGCCTACCGTGCCGCCTATGTGGACGGGCTGACGCACGTCCTTGACGCCCTGGAACGCGACGACGTGACGCCGCGCCGGGTGCTCTTTGTGTCCTCCACCGCTGTCTATGGGGACGCTGCCGGTGGCTGGGTTGATGAGAGTACGACGGCGGCACCTGGCGGCTTCTCCGGCCGTATCCTCTTCGAGGCGGAGGAACTCCTGGTTTCGCGGTTGCGCGGCACTGGCACCTCGCCTGTTGTGCTGCGGCTGGGCGGGATCTACGGTCCCGGCCGGACCCGGCTGATTGATCAAGTGCGCAGCGGGACTGCCGTGCTTCCCGACGAGCCCCGCTTCACTAACCGGATCCACCGGGACGACGCCGCTGCGGCGATCGTCCACCTGGCCACCATGGAAGCTATGCCTGCGCCGGTATATGTCGGCGTGGACAACTCTCCCGCTGAACTTGGGGACGTACTGCGGTTCCTGGCCGCCGAAATGGGCTATCCGGAACCGCCCGTCGGACCGGCCGGCGAGGCCCGCGGCGGCAACAAGCGCTGCAGCAATGCTTTGCTCCTCGGGACTGGGCTTGAGTTCACGTACCCGACGTTCCGGGAAGGTTACCGGGCTGTTCTGGCACGCACCGGAGTCCGCCACCCGTAACCTCCGGGCGCCAGCGGACACTTGAGGCACCTCCACGCGCCGACGACCCCGCGCGAACCGACACTTAAGGCCACTCCACGCGCGGGGACATTTGAGGCCCTGAACTGCAGCGACGCGACTGGAGGCACCGATCGTCGCTTCGACGTTTCATAGCTATTCAGCCTCGCCGTTATTGTCAGACCCTCCGGGGATGATTTGAGTATGGATAGCAGAGGAGCTGTGGAGACGGCGGAGGCCCTTGCGGCCTCTTTCGCTGAGCTGGCTCTGGTGTTGCGTGGCGCTGCCGAATCCGGGGATCCTGATCCGCTGCGCCGGAGGGCCGAGATCGCCTTGGCAACTCTGGCTGCCGTCGCCCGCGGGGAAGCGACGATGGCGGCCCTGAAGGTTCACGCGGCCGTCGATTATGCCGACGCCACCCAGACCCTTGCAGGCCCTGCCGAGTCCCCGCAGGACCATAGCGGGCAGGAGATGGCGGTGATTGCTGAGGTCGCGTGCGTGCTGACAGTCAGCGAACGGGCCGCGGGTGCTCTGCTCACGGAGGCACATGAGCTCACTACCGCGCTGCCGCTGACAATGTCTGCCCTGCAGTCCGGAAGTATTTCGTGGCAGCACGCGAGGGTCATGGTCGATGAAGCCGCCAATCTGGACAGGCCTGCTGCGGCTGCTCTGGAGGCGCATTTCCTGGACCCCGACGCACTGAATCCCGCACGTGGGTGCCCGGCCGGTGAGCTCATCCCCGGGAGGTTCCGACACAAGGCACGCACCTGGCGGGAACGCCACCACCCGGTCAGCATCGAAAAACGCCACGCACGCGGTGTCCACGATCGACGTTTGGAATACGCCCCGGACCGCGACGGCATGGCCTGGCTCTCCGCCTATCTGCCCGCCGACACCGCAGCGGGGATCTGGGACCGGACCACCACCGCCGCGAGAGCACTCCAAGGACCTCACGAGGACCGGACCCTGACCCAGCTCCGCGCAGATACGGCCGCCACCTGGCTCCTTAGCAACAACATCGCCGGCGCCGGAACCGGAACCGGTGGCATGACGGACGTGACCGGTGGCATCGGCGAAACGGGCATGGCAGTGGGCGAAGGTGTTCCGTCGCCGCGGGCGCAGGTCCTCATCACAGTCCCGGTGTTAGCCCTGTTGGGCGTCACGGATGAAGCGGCCACCCTCGACGGATACGGGCCGATCCCGCCGTCCATGGCCCGGCGACTGATCGCCGACGGCGCGGAGTCCTTCCACCGCGTCCTGATCGACCCACGTGACGGCGCACCGCTGGAGATCGGGCGGACCAGCTACCGCGTCACAAAAGCCCAACGCCAATGGCTACGGTTGCGGGACGGCAAATGCCCGTTCCCCGGCTGCAGCAACCAATCTTTGGACAACGAAGCGGACCACCTCCTCGCCTGGGCCAAGGGAGGCAGCACGGGGATCCTAAATCTCGGCCAGCCGTGCCCCAAGCACCACAGGCTCCGCCACTCGACAGGTTGGACACCCACCGGAGCCACCAAGAATGAACCACCCGGCTGGATATCACCCACTGGACGGCACTACGTCAGCGAACACCCCGACTGGGAACCACCCCGCTGGCCAGACCACATTCAGGAAATGGCCGAAGATATGGCTGAACATCCGGAACCAGCGATCCCCCGACCGAGTCCTGTCCAAATACCGTGAGCTGTACCGTGACGTCTCAATGCCCGAATATCCGGTCTGCACTGCCGTTGTGTGACGACGACTTCCCACCGCAAACTTGACCGTCTAGCCAATATGAACGATCTACTCCAGGCAGGCGCCACCCAACACGTCGCTATTTGCCGAGGCCAGCCCTACGGAGCGCCTCGGCCATGGCGGTGTTTGCCGGCGCCGGATTCGGCGCCGGCGGCCGGCCGCTAGAAGACTTCGGATCCGGCTTCGAAGACGATGCGTTCTTGTTCCCCGGGCTCGGCGCCCCGGATCCGCGCTGCCCACCCGAGTCGCGCCCGCCCAAGTCGCGCCCGCTGGAGTCACGCTGCGGATTTGCCGTACGGCCCCCTTCCGGTCGTCCCCCAGCCGGACGACCGCCTTCAGAGCGGCCCCCTTTCGAACGCCCGGCTTCCGGTCGCCCTACGGCCGTACGCGTACCCTCCGAACGCGTACCCTCCGAACGCGTACCCTCCGAACGTGTGCCCTCCGAACGCCCGCCTTGCGCCCGCCCACCGGAAGGCGACGGTTCGTCGTCGAGCCTAAGCGTGAGCGAAATCCGTTTCCGCTCCGGATCGGCTTCCAGCACCTTCACGCGGACAACCTGCCCGGACTTCACCACCTCGCGGGGATCGGAGACAAAGCGGTTGGCCAGCGCAGATACGTGAACCAGGCCGTCCTGGTGCACTCCCACGTCCACAAATGCGCCGAACGCGGCCACGTTGGTGACCGTCCCCTCAAGCACCATGCCGGGCTTCAGGTCGGAGATCTTCTCGATCCCTTCGGAGAACGTCGCCGCGGCAAAAGCGGGCCGTGGATCGCGGCCGGGTTTGTCCAGCTCCGCCAGGATGTCCTGGACCGTGGGCAGGCCAAAGGTTCCGTCAACGAAAACGCGGGGATCAAGGGTCGACGCCGGCGCCGAGCCGGCGGCGACCAGGATTTTCCGGGCAATCGGATACGCCTCGGGGTGCACGCTTGATGCGTCCAGCGGTTCGGCTCCCCCGGTGATCCGCAGGAAGCCAGCGCACTGCTCAAACGCCTTCGCACCCAGGCGGGGCACTTTCTTCAGTTCGCTGCGCTTGGCAAACGGTCCGTGTTCGTTCCGGTACGCCACAATGTTTTCGCTCAGCAAAGGTCCGACGCCGGCCACGCGGCTCAGCAGCGCGGGCGACGCTGTGTTCACGTCAACGCCGACGGCGTTCACGCAGTCTTCGACCACCGCGTCCAGGCTGCGGTCCAGCTTCGCCGCCGTGACGTCGTGCTGGTACTGCCCAACGCCGATGGACTTAGGGTCAATCTTCACCAGTTCCGCCAGCGGGTCCTGCAGCCGCCGCGCGATGGAGACGGCTCCGCGCAGGGAAACATCCATGCCCGGCAGCTCCGCCGAGGCCAGCGCCGATGCGGAGTACACCGACGCGCCGGCCTCGGAAACCACCAGTTTCTGCGGTTTCGCCTCCGCGGCCGGCAGCAGTTTGATCAGTTCCGCGGCAAGCTTGTCCGTCTCCCGAGACGCTGTGCCGTTTCCGATGGCCACCAGTTCAACGTTGTGCTTCCGGGCGAGCCGGACCAAGGTGGCTAGGGCTTCGTCCCACTTCCGTGCAGGCGCGTGAGGGTACACGGTGTCGGTGGCCACCACCTTGCCCGTGCCGTCCACAACAGCCACCTTCACGCCGGTCCGCAGTCCCGGGTCCAGCCCAAGCGTGGCTCGGTTACCGGCAGGTGCGGCCAGGAGGACGTCGCGGAGGTTGGCGGCGAACACCCGGACAGCCTCATCCTCAGCGGACGCAAACAACCGTCCGCGGAGGTCGGCAGTCAGCCGGGCCAGCACCCGCGAGCGCCAGGCAAGCTGCGCGGTCTGGATCAGCCACGCGTCGGCGGGACGGCCGCGGTCGGCGACCCCGAGGCACCTGGCCACGGCGGATTCGTAACGGGAACGCGCGGCGGCCAGGGCGTCGTCGTCGTTCGGATCCGCCTCGGCGAGATCCACCTCCAGGACGCCGTCCTTCTCGCCGCGCAACAGCGCAAGCACGCGGTGCGAGGGCATCCCGGTGGGCGCCTGGGCGAACTCAAAGTAGTCGGCGAACTTCTGCCCGTCGGCCTCCTTGCCCTTCTTGACCCGCGACACCATCCGCCCCTGCGTCCACAGCCGCTCGCGCAGGGTTGCTGCGAGGTCCGGATCCTGCGCAACCCGCTCGACCAGGATGGAACGGGCGCCGGCGAGCGCCGCGGCCGCGTCCTCAATGGAGTGTTCGGCGTTCAGGTACTTGGCAGCCTCGCGTTCCGGATCCAGGTCGGGCCGCTTCAGCAGCGAGTCGGCGAGCGGCTCCAGCCCGGCTTCCCGGGCGATCTGGGCCTTGGTGCGGCGCTTGGACTTGAACGGAAGGTAGATGTCCTCCAGCCGGGACTTGGTGTCCGCGGCCAGGATCGCAGCCTGCAGTTCGGGGGTCAGCTGTCCCTGCGCGGCAATCGCTTCGAGGACGGCACGACGGCGGTCCTCGAGTTCGCGGAGGTAGCGCAGGCGCTCGTCGAGCTCGCGCAGCTGCGTGTCATCCAGCGTCCCGGTGGCTTCCTTGCGGTACCGGGCGATGAACGGAACGGTTGACCCGCCGTCGAGCAGGTCCACTGCGGCCTTGACCTGCCAGGTCTTCACGCCAAGCTCGGCGGCGATCTGGGCGTGGATGGCGCTGTCCGGAGTTGGGGCAGACGTGGGGGCAGACGGGACGTGCGGGAGTTGGGTCACCTGAACATTTTGCCCTACGGGCCTGATGGTCTCCAGCGACGCACTGCCGGGCAGCCGGCCGGGGTATTCCGCTCCGGGCCGCGAAGTGCTGTAGTTGATATGCCGTCACAGGTAATCACTTCGAGGAAGAGGCCACCATGCGGGAACTGCTCATCGTCTTTCAGGAAGGGTTCGACGAGGCCAACATCACCGTCATGGTCAACGGCAAGGAGGTCCGCCGAGACATGGGGGTGTCCACCAACCCTCTGCTGGGCGAAGCCTACGAAGCGTCCGTAGAGCTGCCCGCGAAAGGGGCTCAGGTGGGTGTGGAAGTCACCAACCGGGGCCTGAAAGCCATTGCCAAAGTCAGCGGAAAGCCCAAAAGCCTGCTCGTCTCGATTCAGGACGACAAGCTGGTGATGCGCGAAGGGACGGGCCGGGAGGCATACCTGTAGTTATTTCCCTGGCAATAATCCATTCGCTGGAGTATTCTGGGGTTACCGCTCAGCGCTTGTGAACCTGGGCGGGCCAACTTTTGAAAATGAGCCAAAACAGCCGTCGGATGGCTAATTGGCGCGAGCTGCCGGGACAGCACACCGAGCAGCCAACGACGGCGGCACCCAAGCCGGGTGCCGCCGTCGTCGTTAATCTCTGGCCAAGCCGAGCGTTGACGGCTAAGCGGAATACGCGGGGTAATCCGTGTAGCCTACGGAGCCGTCCGCGTAGAACGTGGACGCGTCCGGTTCGTTCAGTGGAAGGCTTTCCTTCCAGCGCCGCGCGAGGTCCGGGTTGGCAATGGCCGGGCGTCCCACCACCACAGCGTCTGCATGGCCGTCGGCCACCAGCGCGGTTGCTTCCTCCAGCGTGGTGATGGTGCCGAAGCCGGAGTTCACCAGGAACGTGCCGTTGAAGCGTGCCCGGAGATCCTGGACCAGTTCACTGGTGGGCTCGTGGTGCAGGATGCTGACATAGGCGAGGTTCAGCGGCGCTATGCTGTCCACCAACACCTCGTAGGTGGCGCGGACATCGGCCGCATCCGTCTCGGCGATGCCCTGGACGCTGTGTTCCGGCGAGATGCGGATACCCACGCGGTTCGAACCCACCGCGGCCACCACGGCGTTGACCGTTTCGATCACAAAGCGGGCCCGCTTTTCCGGCGAACCGCCGTAGCTGTCGTCGCGGACATTGGAGTTCGGGGCCAGGAATTCGTGGAGAAGGTAGCCGTTGGCCGAGTGCAGCTCCACGCCGTCGAATCCCGCTTCAATGGCGTTGATCGAGCCGGTGACGATTTCCTGCATCACTACGGGCAGCTCACCGATGGTCAGTGCGTGCGGGACGGGGTACGCCTGCTTGCCGGACGGGGTGCGGACCTCACCCTCGATGGCGACGGCACTCGGACCCACGATGGTGTGGCCACCCGTGATGTCCGCATGGGAAACCCGTCCGCCGTGCATGATCTGGGCGAATATCCGGCCGCCTTCAGCGTGCACCGCGTCGGTGACCTTTTTCCAGGCGGCAATCTGCTCCGCGGTGACGAGACCGGGCTGCCCCGGGTAAGAGCGTCCGGCGGGGCTCGGGTAGGTCCCTTCGCTGACGATGAGTCCCAGGGATGCGCGCTGTCGGTAGTGCTCCACGACCAAGGGACCCGGGACACCGTCCTCGCCTGAGCGGAGACGGGTAAGGGGTGCCATCACGAGGCGGTTGGGCAGTTCAAGCTCGCCAAGAGTTAAGGGGGAAAACAGCATGCGCAGTTCCTTTCGAGGTGAATTGGTACTGCTGTGCCCAACTGCGCGGCGCGTGCAAGTATTCCGATGGAGGCGCGGATCACTCTCGGCTGGGGTGGCTTGGCGCGTCTGCGGGCGCTGTTGCCGGCCGTCTCATCCGCGTCATCCGACGCTTCCTATCGGGGCGATGGGACGCCCGGGCATCCTTGCCCCTGCGGGTTCTGGTTGCAGTCGTCGGCGTAGTTCCGGGTGATGGACCGCCAGACGCTGATGGTCCGCGGTGGTGCGCTGAACTGGCCTTGGCCGGGTATTGGCAGCGGCGGTCCGTTGTTCACGGAATACGTGCCTTGGAAAGACGTAGTGAGGACGACCTGGAAGTCGCCCGTGTCCGCGTAGACGTGGCTCGTTCGGGTCTTTTCGCCCCAACGGTCCTGTGGCAGCGGCCCACCCATGGAAGGCTGGGGACCGATAACGGCACCGTCGCCGTAATTCCAGGTGTACTGAACCGGCGTAGCGACAACATGCACGTTCTGCCCGAGCATCGTCACGTCAAACTGTTGCTCTATCGGGTCGGCGTAGAAGTTCGTTTCCGCGCCGCGGAGTGTATTGGGACTGGGCTGGGCTACGACGGCTCCTGCGTTGATAGGGAGGCTCTCGAACTGCTGCTGGATCTGGGCGGCAATTTGCTCCAGGACGTCGACAGGTTTTTCGTCGTAGATGCAGGTCGGTCCCGCGAAAAAACTCCAAACACGGGGAGTAAACTCTGCGAGCGATCTGTACCAGTTGACGCTCCGCCCATCGTCGCCTGCTGCGCAGGCGATATCCGGTCCCGCGCAATTTGAGCCATCCAGAGTCGGATCCGTCCGGCAAACATGCTTGTACATGTACACGTAAGGATCGTCGTCTACCCCCATGGGTGTTTCAGTCCACGCTCCTGAGCCCGGATGCTGATACCAACCACCAACATTCGCTCCTGCCCCTCCCCAGTCACCTTTGACAGAAGTCTCAGCGCGAGCAGGGGAAACCGTCGGAACGATTAGCAGGATGACGAAGAGCATCAAGAACCCGCAGCGGGCAATTGTTTTCATTATTCATTGACCAGGTGCTCAACAGTTTTGGCAGTCCAGACACCATTCTCATATCCGGCGATCATGATGTCGCCGATCGCAGGCTTGCTCTCCGTTGTCTCGTCCAGGGACTTGTCGGCGCGGTAGTAGGAAAGCGGCTCTTGCCGCACCTGAATCAAGACTTGATATTCACCCGGCGCAACCTCGAGAAACTTCGTTTGCGCACCCTCAACGACCATGCGCCCGCCTGCGATCCACTGGCCGCCCGAGTGCCAGCCCTCGACGACTTCTTTCACTCGAGCGCAACTAACGCATGTTGGGCTTGAAATACTCTCCAGGGGCTTCATATCGCCGGTCTCGTAGGCGTAAGTCAGAGTGGCATACCAGTGTCGAGCGAACGCTTCGAGCCCGTCCTTACTTCTGACCGACGCCTCGGCAGGAAGTACGGGCACTGGGACATTCTGGGCACGGCCCGTCGCGTCAGCCGGCTTATAGACGGCAGACGCCGTCGGGGTGGCGCTGGGGCTGGCCGTCGAACTCGCGGACGGCGAAGCGGAGGATGTGCCACCGCTGTTGGGGTCGCTACCCGAGTTACAGCCAGTCAAGAGCAAAGCAGAGGCGGCAACAGCAGCAACAAAGTGCAAGCGCGAACGCCTGGCCGCAAAAGTTATGTGCGATGTCATGGGCAGCTAATCCCCCGATAGTTTCAAGACGCTTCGCTCCGAACAATGACCTTAAGGGTAGCCCAGGACACATTTGAGCGATGAAAGTTATCCACAGCCACCCGCCATCGGTTCTACCACCGCCAGGGGCCAATAAAAAGTCACAAGGACAAACACCCTTCCAGCCCCGGGCGCACGGAATTCCCAGGCCCAACCCCTAGAATTCTTCTACCGATCGTAGAAGAATAGGCTGCATGATGTTTACCCACGCAGATGGCCACCCCGTTCTGGAGCTCGACGACGAGCAGTCCTGGAAACTCCTGGAAGCTACCCGGCACGGCCGGCTGGTGGTCTCCGTTGCCGGCGAACCGGACATTTTTCCCGTCAACTACCTCGCCTCAGACCGGAAGATCTACCTCCGCACCGCGCCGGGCAACAAGCTGGCCCAACTCACCATCAACTCCAGGGTGCTGCTTGAAACGGACGGCATCCTCTCGGATGAAGCCTGGTCCGTAGTGCTCCGTGGAACGGCGCGCGTCCTGACCAACTCAACGGAACTCGCCGCCGTCGAAGAGCTGGGCCTGAATTCCTGGGTGCCGACGCTGAAGGATTTCTACGTGGAGATCGTGCCAACGTCGGTCAGCGGCCGCCATTTCGAGCTGGGCGACCAGCCGGAGCGCGAAATCTAGGAGCGCCTGGACCGGAATCATGGCGGACAGGCTCACTCCCGAGCAGCGCAGCTGGAACATGTCCCGCATCAGGGGCAAGAACACCAAGCCGGAACTGCTCGTGCGCCGCCTCCTCCATGCCAAGGGCTACCGCTACCGCCTGCACGGCAGGGCGGGCAACAGCCGCCTGCCAGGCCGCCCGGACCTGGTCTTCGCAGGCCGGCGAAAGGTCATCTTCATCAACGGCTGCTTCTGGCACTTCCACGACTGCCGGGTAGGCCAGCACGCCCCCAAAACGAACGCCACCTTTTGGGAGGCCAAGCGCACCCGCACCAAAAACCGCGACGCCGACCAGCGCCAACAGTTGATAGCCGCCGGCTGGGAGGTGCTCACCGTGTGGGAGTGCGAATTGAAGGACGGCTCGGCCCTCGAAGCCCACCTGGTGAAGTTCCTCGACGCCTCACAGACAGGCGCTCGGTAACCGGGCAGCAGGCAACACGCGGCAGGCAAGAAACGCCCGGCAGACTTGAGTCAATCTTGAGCGTTTGCCCCCTCGTGAATTGATCGGCGCCCGCAAAGATGAACTCCTATGAAAAACCCGCAGTCTCCTCAGGAATCCCGCAATCCTTGTCCCGAACGGCTGCATCTCCAGGGAACAGAATTACTCTGAAAGTGGACAAAAACACAAGTAACCGCCCCCTACCGGGGCGGCAGCCGCGAGCGGAAGGGACGGAAATGGCTCCATCCGATGACGCGGGGCGCCCCCTGGTAGATCCCTCCGTTCTTGACCGGCTGCGCGTGGAACTCGACGAGGATGAAGGCTACTGCAACGTCTTCGTGGGAAATTTCATCGACTGCCTGCCGTTGCGGATCGGCAGGCTGCGGCTCGCTCTGACCACCGGAGACCTGGACGGTGCCGTGGATGCGATCCTGAGCCTCAAAACTTCGAGCCAGATGGTGGGGGCAGAACGGCTGGCGGGGCTGGCCATGGACCTTGAACGTTCCATCCGGGAAGAGTCCCCGCGTGCAGAACCATCCGTGGCACTGCCGCAGTTGGCCGTCAGATACCTCAGGCCGATCAACCAGTGCAGCCGCCAAACCCTGCACAGGCTCGAGGCTCAGCGCCCGCCTGGTGCCAACCGGTAACCCACGCCGCGGACAGTCTGCAGCCAGCGGGGTTGCTGCGGTGAATCGCCGAGTTTCTTCCGGAGGTTGCCCATATGCACCTCCACCGAACGTTCATCCGCTTCGCTGATGTAACTTCCGACGTCGTAATCCTCGTCCCGGAGCCGACGCACCAAATCCGATTTGGTCCGAACAGTCCGTCCCGCCTCGAGCAGGGCATACAGGAGTTCGAACTCGGTCCGGGTCAGGTTGAGCTCCTGGCCGTCCACACTGACCGAGCGTGAGGCGTAACTCAGATCCAATCCATTGTGGCTGTACTGACCGTTTCCGCTGGCACTAACGGCGTCGGCAGGGCGATCAGGAACGGGAGCGGTCTCCCCCGCGTCCGGAACCGACCGGGGCCGGCGCATCATCGCAGCGATCCGCGCGCGGAGTTCGCGGGGGCGGAAGGGCTTGGTGAGGTAGTCGTCAGCCCCGGACTCGAGACCGATTAACGTATCAAGTTCTTCAGCCCGCGCCGTGAGCATCACGATGTAGGCATCCGAGAACTCGCGGATCTGGCGGGAGACCTCGAAACCGTCGATGTCCGGCAACCCCAAATCGAGCGTTATGACGTCAGGATTCAAGGTTCTGGCCGCCTTAACGCCCTCCGCCCCGCTGCCGGCAACGGTGACGTCAAAACCTGCCTGGGTCAGGACCGTTCGGACCAACTCCCGGATATCCCGATCATCCTCGATGACCAGGCCCACTCGCGCTTCACTCATACCAGCCCCCTCAGCCAGCTTGACAACGTCAGAAGTATAGCCCGCTGCCGATATCCTGCTGGTATGCATTCCCCTATCCTCCCACCTCAGGCCGACGTTCATGAGTGAACCCGTAACGTGGGCCACGGGTCGCGTCAGGTTTTTTCGGCGACCCTTCCACGAATACCGGCTGACGGACCGGGTCGTCCTCAGCCAGACACCCCTGTTCGTCACCACGCTCCTTACGGCGTTCCTGATGTGGGCGTTTTTTCCGGGGACCATGGACAACCCGCTCTTCGTGGCCTTCCTCGTTTCCCAGCTGGCCATCATGGCCCTGTGCTACCTGGCGCCCTGGGACCGCCTGCCCTACACCAGCTTCCTCATCATCCCGCTCCTGGACTTTGTCTCCATCGCCCTGGGCAGGGAGGGCGGGCAGGAGAGCCTGACCGGCATCAGCCTGTTGGCGGTTTTCCCCGTCACCTGGCTGTGCGCCTCAGGCTATTATCCGCGGGCCTCCCTGTGGTTGTCGTTCTTCGGGCCCTTGGCCATCATCTGGGTTCCGCTGCTGATTCGCGGGGATGTATCGGGCCCCAGCTTGGCCAAATCCCTGCTCGTCCCCGTCATGATGCTCGGAATCGGCGTGTCGGTCAGCGTCCTGACCCTGAGCATGATGCGGCAGCAGCGGATCCTGGAAGAGAAGGACGTGCAGCTTCAAGCCAGCCTGCGCAGCACAAAGCGGCAGGAGGCCTTGCTCAACTCCGTTCTGGACACCGTGCATCTGGGCGTCCTCGCCGTCGACGCAGACGGCCACGACATCCTGATGAACCGGAAACAGCGCGCCAACCACGAACTGGCCACGCCGAAGGACATCGACGATCCGAACGAGTCCCAGCTGCTGGTCTTCGGCGCAGACCGTACCACCCCTGTCCCGGTGGCAGACCGCCCGGTGCGCAGGGCCGTCCTGGGCGAGACCTTCACGGACTACCTGGTCTGGCTGGGCGAGGGCAAAGAGCAGCGGGCCATCACCACCAGCGCCCGGGCCATGACGGACCCGGACGGGAAGTTCGCGGGCTCGGTGATCGTCTTCAGTGACGTGACAGACTTAGTGGACGCCCTGGCCGCCAAGGATGATTTCGTCTCCAGCGTGTCCCACGAATTCAGGACTCCCCTGACCTCCATTCTGGGCTACGTGGAACTCCTCCTGGAGGACGATCCCGGGGACGACCAACTGGAACCGCTGAACATCATCAAGCGCAATTCAGAACGCCTGCTCACCTTGGTATCGGACCTCCTCGCCAGCCGGAACGGGCAACTGATCGTGACGCCGCACGCCGTCGACGTCGCTGAACTGGTACGCGCCAGCGTGTCCGCCGCGATGCCCAGGGCTGAGGCCTCCCGCGTTGCGTTGAAAGCGGAAACACCAGCAAAGCTGGAGGCCCACGTGGACGGCGCCCGCATCTCCCAGGTGCTGGACAATCTGGTCTCCAACGCGATCAAATACTCGCCCGACGGCGGCAATGTGGTGGTGTCGTTGGAGAACGACGACGGCCTCCTCGCCTGCCGCGTCAGCGATACCGGCATGGGCATGAACGCCGACGACCAGGCCCAGGTGTTCGCCAAGTTCTTCCGGACCAGCAACGTTCGCCGGACTGCCATTCCCGGCGTGGGCCTGGGCCTGCCCATCAGCAAGGCCATCGTGGAGGCTCACGGCGGAACCATCCAGGTGGAGAGCAAACTGGGTCAGGGCACCACGTTCACGTTCCGGGTGCCGGTCTAGGTTCCCGCGCGGGCAGCTGGGCCCACGCCCGCCGGGTTCCCTGGCCGAGCTTGCGAGGTTAGGGGGCGGGCGGGGACCACTTCACCCCAGGACTGCCGTGCCAGGTCCGCCACCGCTGCCAGGATGTCCGACGGCGGCATCGACAGATCCAGCGGAAACTCCACAATGTCGATGTCAGTGTTCAGGATCCGCCGCAGTTTCATCTCGCCCGCCCCTGCATAGACCAGCCAGGCGGTGGGCACACCCAGGGCGGTGCAGTGCGCCAGCATCTGGTAGTGGTCGGCGGTCAGGGATGCGCCCAGGTCGGCGGCGGCCTTGTACTTGGCGTTGTAGACCACCACCGGCCGGCCGGCCAGGAGGTGTACGGCGTCCGGGCGCACGGAGAGCCGGTCGGCATCATGGACGGCTTCGCTGAGGAGCGCGTTATACTGCAGCCGCATCTCCCCTGGATACGCCGCCATGGCCTCGCGGAGCGCAGTGCCCACAAAATCCTCAAACACCTGGCCCATGTCCACCACAAACGACGCCGTCTGCTGCTTCCCCTCCCCCGCCTCCGCGGAGGCATTCTTCAGGATCAGCTCCGCAAGGCGCAGCACTGACTGGTAGCGGACGTTCATCCGGCTCGGCGTCCACGGTGGCAGCGGCGCACCGGCGGGAAGGCGGGTGACGGCGTCGAGCTTTCCCTTCAACTGCCGCAGACGGCTCAGCACTTCGGGGCGGACCCGCGGCACCTGGCCCATCCGCTCCAGCGCGGCGCGCAGGATCCGGTTCTCGGCGATGTCCTCGGTGAACTCGTCGTAGGACACTTCCAGCGGCACCAGCATGCCGGGGCGCCGGGAGATCTGGTCGGAAATCCGGATGCGGCCCTTGACCGTGCGGAGGGACTCATCAACGGTCAGGTAACCCTGCAGCACCCCTCGTCCCAAGGCACGCTCTGCCAGTTGGGCGAGGGATTCGGCCAGGGCGCTCCAGAGTTCGCGGTCCTCGGTGGCGGCCACGGAATCCGGCCGGAAGCCCTGATTTCCGGCGTACCCGAGGAGGAAGAGGAGACGGCTCAACCCCAGCCGGTCCTTGGGGCGCACATCCAGCTGCAGGGTGGACGTGCGGACGGACCCCACCTTGCCCACAGGCTCGATCCGGTACAAACCCATGCCCATCGGGGAGGCTTTGGCCAGTCCGCTGGCGTTCATAAAGGCCGCGCTGGCCGCATCGAGGCGTTCCACGGTGCCTTTGGACAGCTCGTCGAGGACCAGGTGGCGCACTGCGGGGCCGCCACCACGCTGCAGGGCGCCGCCCAACGCTGCGCCACCTGACGCCGCGCCACCTGATGCTGCGCGACCCTCCACGGCCCCTCCTGACGCGGCGCCGCCGTGCACCGGAGTGTGGGTTGGCTTAGCTGGTAACAAGGCGTCCCAGCAGCTGCTCCAGCCCGAACCGCTCCTCCAGCTGGGCCCGGGTCAGCTGGCCGTGGTAATGCTCCTCAAGAAGCGGCATCAGTTCGTATTTCCAGATCCGGCGCAGCCCGGTCGGCGTCTGCGCGGCCGTCTTCATAAAGTATGAAGGGCCGATCATCAGGTCCCGGTCCCACTCGTCAATGGCGGCGTTGAGCGCATCAAGCAGCAGCGCCGGCGTGGTGTCCAGGTCCCGCGCCTGCAGGAACCGCAGCAGCGACCCCTTCACCGGCTCCGTCTGCGGGTGCAGCTCGATGAACGCGAACCGGCGGCGGATGGCGGCATCCATCATGGCGATGGACCGGTCCGCGGTGTTCATGGTGCCGATGATGTACAGGTTGTCGGGCAGCGTAAACGGCTCGTTGGGGCTGTACTGCAGGTAGATCCGGTCGTCACGGTATTCCAGCAGGAAGTACAGCTCGCCGAACACCTTGGCCAGGTTGGCGCGGTTCATCTCATCAATGATGAGGAAATAGGGCTTCTTCTCGTTTCCGGGCTTGGCGGCTTCCTCGGCCAGCCGGCGCAGCGGTCCCGCCACGAGTTTGAAGGACACCTGGCCCTCGTCAGTCTTGTCCGGCCGGTAGCCCTCGAAAAAGTCTTCATACGCGTACGACGGGTGGAACTGCACCAGCTTCACCCGCTCGTCCGTGCTGTCCTGGGCCAGCTCCGCCGCGAGGTGCTTGGCCAGGTACGTCTTGCCCGTCCCGGGCGGCCCGTACAGGACCAGCTGGCGGTTCTCCTCCAGCAGTTCCGCGATCTCCTGCAGCGGCTCCAGGTCCATGTGCAGCGAATCCGCGAAGTCGCGGCTCAGCGGGCGGAAGCCCTCCTGCACGGGGGGCACGACGGCGGCAGGTGCGGCGGCGTCGTCGTCCTCCGGTTCCGCTTCGGCCGGCACGAGCGCCTGCAGCGCCTGCACCACTCTGGTGACGTCAACAACGATCCCGGAGGTGGCGAGCTGCCGCTGGACGTGACGGGGCAGGTCGGCGGTGGCGTGGCCGTCGTCGTCCAGCCAGCGCACCTTGCGCCGGAGGCGGCGGTTGTCGTCGTTGTGCTCGGGCTCGCCCAGCACCACGCCCAGCCGCACGGTTCCGGCGTGCTGGTACAGGACCAGGTCGCCGGGCTTCATGACGGTGAGGAAGGCGAATACCGCCGTTTTGGTGTCCTCCCGCTCCACGTAGCCCAGGTGCTTGTAATCCTCATCCACCGCGTGCTGCACCAGCCCCGCGGTCACGCCGGGGTCCAGGTGGCGGAGATGTTCGACGTCGAGCGTCACCTTCTCCTCGTCCTGCCACGCGGTGAGAAGCTCGGCGTTGTCGCTGTGGGTACGCAGCAGCCAGGCGCGGCGCCCGGGGTCCCCCACTTTGCGCCACTGGCTGACCAGCTGGCGGGCGTACCAGTCGATGCGCTGGCCGGCCTGTTCGTCCAGGTGCAGGCGGATGCGATGGATGTCCGCGGTGATGTCTTCGTCGCTGTCGCCCTTGGCCCCACCCACCAGGGAGGCGAAGGCGTCCCGGATTTCCTGCCGTTCCACGTCCGCCACAACGGGTTCGAAGTAGCTGGGCCAAGCAAGGTATTCGATGCTGCGGCGGATGGCGGGTTGGTCCCCCGGGGTGCCCGCGGCAAGCTCGTGGAAATTGAGCGGGTCCTTCAACGCCTTGGCGATGGCGGCCGGAATCTGCTGGTCCACATGCTGCACAAACCGGCAGAGCCATTTGAGGTGGTCCCAGATGGTCCAGTTGAATTCGGCGGTGCGGTCCCTGATCACGCCGTGGTCCGTCATGCCCTTGTAGAGTTCCTCGGGCAGCTCCAGCGGCGGCTCCGGGGGTGTCTCCAGCCACGACGCGGCCTCGGCCACACGGGCGCGCTTAACCTTCAGCGACTTGACCTCGTGGGCCAACGGCAGCGACTGCAGGAAGAGCAGCTCCACGGCCAGCTGCTTGGCCTCCCTGGAGGCGTCCTGGAGGTTCTGCCGGAGGTTGGTCATCATGGGCGCCTTGGCATCCGCGGCTCCCCGCTCCAGGCGTTCCAGCAGCTCGGCCGCGGCCTCCGCTGTCCAGGTCAGGGTGATTCCGTCCAGGGCCGACTGCTTGCCCTGCAAGCCCGGTCCCAGCACAAACCAGGCCGCGTCCTCGATCTCCTTTGAGACACCGAGGGCGCGGTGCATGGCAGTCTTGGGATTTGGGGTCATGGGTTCAAATTTACAGGCTCAAGCTGGGTGCCTGCTCCGAAGTCCCTGGTTGGGTGCAGTTCGGCGGGGGTTGCTATTTGACTGCTCCGGCCCCGGATCCGGGCCGCTTGCGCCCCAGAATGAAGTAGCCCATCGGGCCGATGAAATTGATCAGGGCAGCCACGCGCCAGGCCGCTTTTGGCCCGTTAATCTGGTCAGCCGGACGCTTGGAAATGTCCCGCTGGGCGGCAAGCATCAGCGACACCTGCGCGATTCCGATGGCCACAAATCCCACCCGTGCCGCCGGTGGCATTTCTTTCCAGGTCTTTTTGGTCTTCTTGGCCATGTCAACGCTCCTTAGTGGATATTCACAGTTTCCGGTGTTCGCCGTGCCTGCGCAACGGGTGCGCAGGCACGAACGGACACGGTTCAAATCGATTACGGCTCAGAACGTAAACGGCGCGAGCCGCTCCTTCTGCTCCGGCGTCAGGCGCAGGACGCGGCCGGAGGCCTCGTCCACAAACGCCAGGTGGCTGCTGGCCCGGACGCATTCCACCCGGGTGACCGGGTCCTGGACCACGTAGTGTATGTCGAAACTGGCGCCCTTCACCGCGCCGATCCACACCTGGACCACTGCCGGGACGTTGCGGTATTCCAACGTCCTGACGTAGCGGATTTTGTGGTCCACCACCAGCGCCAGGGTCCCCTCCGGAACGTCGTTGAAGAGTGACACTTCCGGCTCGATGCCGGGCAGGCCGGTACCCCGGGGAGGCCCGAACGCTGAAATCCGGGCTTCCTCGAGCATCCGGACAATCTGGACATTGTTGATGTGCCCGTAGGCGTCCATGTCCCCCCAGCGCATCGGGACCAGGACCTCGATGCGCCGGGGATCGGAGTTGCTTTGACCGGGGGCGACCGGGCTCCCGGCCGGCGTGCCGGGGATCCCGGCTCCGGTTTCCAGCGCGCTCAGCTGTGGACCGCCGTCGAATCGTCCACAACGCTTTCTTCAACGTCGGAGCCGGCGAACTGCGACATGTACAGCCGGTAGTAGGCACCTTCAGCCGCCAGCAGCGCCTTGTGGTAGCCCTGCTCCACAATCTTGCCGTTTTCCATCACCAGGATGGTGTCGGCGTCGCGGATGGTGGAGAGCCGGTGGGCGATCACAAAGCTGGTGCGCTCCGTCCGCAGCGCTGCCATGGCCTTCTGGACCAGCAGCTCGGTGCGCGTATCCACGGAGCTGGTGGCCTCATCCAGGATGAGCAGCGACGGGTTGGCCACAAATGCCCGGGCGATGGTGATCAGCTGCTTCTCACCGGCGCTGACGTTGTTTCCTTCCTCATCGATCACAGTGTCGTAGCCATCCGGCAGGGCGCGCACAAAGCGGTCCACGAAGGTGGCCTTGGCGGCTGCCATGACCTGTTCCTCGGTGGCGTCCAGATTGCCGTAGCGGATGTTGTCGTAAATGGACCCGCCAAACAGCCACGCATCCTGGAGTACCATGCCCACCTTCGACCGGAGCTCGGAACGGCTCAGGTGCGTGACATCCACGCCGTCCAAGGTGATGGACCCTGAATTGAGCTCGTAGAAGCGCATCACCAGGTTCACCAGGGTGGTTTTGCCGGCCCCCGTGGGACCAACAATCGCCACGGTGTGCCCGGGCTCTGCCGTGAAGGACAGGTTTTCGATCAGCGGCTTGTCCTCGGTGTAGCTGAACGTGACGTCCTTGAACTCCACATGCCCGTCGGTTTTGGCCGGCAGGTGCTCGGTGGCCGTCTCGGAGTCCTGCTCATCGGCGTCGAGGAATTCAAAAACCCGCTCCGAGGACGCCACACCGGACTGCAGCATGTTGGCCATGCCGGCCATCTGGCCCAGCGGCTGGGTGAACTCGCGCGAGTACTGGATGAACGCCGTGGCGTCGCCCAGGGACATCGAGCCTGACGCCACCCGGAGGCCACCCACAACGGCGATGCCCACATAGCTGAGGTAGGAAACGAACTGCATAACCGGGAAGATCATGCCGGAGACGAACTGGGCTCCGAAGCTGGCCTTGTAGAGGGCCTCGTTCCGCTCTTCGAAGCGTTCCAACATGTCAGCGTCACGGCCGAAGACCCGCACAAGGTCGTGCCCGGAGAAGGACTCCTCGATCTGGCCGTTCAGCTCGCCCGTGTTCTTCCACTGGGCTGCAAAGAGCTTCTGGCTGCGCGAGCCGATCAGGCCGGCAGCCACACCGGACAGCGGCAGTGCCACGAGGGCGATCAGAGCGAGCTGCCAGGAGACGATGAACATCATGATGACGATGCCGATCACAGTCAGCAGCGAGCTGATCAGCTGCGCAAAGGCCTGCTGCAGCGCCTGCTGGACGTTGTCGACGTCGTTCGTCACCCGGGAGAGGACGTCGCCGCGCTGGCGGGTGTCGAAGTAGTTCAGCGGGAGCCGGTTCAGCTTCTTTTCGGTGTCGTCCCGGAGCCTGCGGATCACCTTCATAACGATGCGGTTCAGCACGTAGCCCTGCAGCCAGAGGAAGATGTTGGCCACAAAGTACATCACCAGCACGATGGCGATCAGGACTGAGAGTTTCTGGAAGTTGATCCCGGTGCCGGGAACCAGCTCCATCCGGGAGACCATGTCCGCGAAGTTGTCCTGCCCCTGCTGGCGCAGGCCTTCCACGAACTCGTCCTTGCTGGCGCCGGCGGGCAGTTGCTTGCCAACCACGCCGCCGAAGATGACGTCCATTGCCTGGCCCAGGATCTTGGGGGCGATGACATTCAGGACCACCGAGACCACCACCAGGGCCACCACGGCGTAGATTCCCACAGCTTCAGGCTTCAGGAGCCCCAGCAGACGCTTCGCCGAGGGCCAGAAGTGCTCGGCCTTTTTGGCGGGCATGCCGCCGAACATGTCGCCGTCGGCCTCCGAGGGCTTGTACTCCTCCTCGAAGAACTCGTCGTCCTCCAGGAGGTCTTCGGGGGTGGTGGAATCCGGGTGCGTTCCGGTGGTCGAGCTTGTTACGGTGGTCGAGCCTGTTACGGTGGTCGAGCCTGTCGAGACCTTCTTGGCGGCGCTCATGCCATTTCCTCCACGCTCAGCTGGGATTCAACAATTTCCTGGTAGGTGGGTGAGGTTTCCAGGAGTTCCTCATGCGTTCCGCGGTCCACGATCCGGCCGTTGTCCAGGACCAGGATCTGGTCTGCATCGGTGATGGTGGAGATCCGCTGGGCCACGATGATCACGGTGGCGTCGGCAGTGGTCTGTTTCAGAGCTGCGCGGAGCCTGGCGTCGGTTGCCACGTCCAGCGCCGAGAACGAATCGTCAAAGAGGTACACCTTGGGTTTGGTGATCAACGCGCGGGCGATGCAGAGCCGCTGCCGCTGCCCGCCGGAGACGTTGGTGCCGCCCTGGGCGATGCGCACGTTCAGTCCGTTCTTCTTCTCGCGGACAAAGTCTCCGCCTTGGGCGATCTGCAGCGCGTCCCAGATCTCCTGGTCCGTGGCTTCGGTCTTGCCGAAGCGCAGGTTGTGCTCGATGGTGCCCGAGAAGAGGTACGGCCGCTGCGGGACCAGGGCCACGCGCTTGGTGATCTCGGCCCGGTCCAGGTTGCTGACGGAAACGCCGTCCAGGAGGACTTCACCCTCAGCGATGTCATAGAGGCGGGGCAGCAGGGATAGCAGCGAGGTCTTCCCCGCACCGGTGGAACCGATGATGGCAACGGTCTCGCCCGGCTTCGCGGTGAAGCTGATGTTACTCAGCACCGGCGACTCGGCACCGGGGTAGGCAAAGGTGACGTTCCGGTACTCCACTACCCCGGCCAGAGTGGCGGGAGTTTCGGGACGTTCGGGATCGTGGATGGAGGGTTCGACGTCGAGCACCTCACCGATGCGGTCCGCGCAGACGGAGGCGCGCGGGATCATCATGGCCATAAACGTGCCCATCATGACGGCCATGAGGATCTGCAACAGGTACTGCAGGAATGCGGTCAGGGAGCCCACCTGCATGTCGCCCGAGTCCACGCGCTGGCCGCCGAACCACAGCACGGCGGCGGTGGACAGGTGCAGGATCATGCCGATGGCCGGGAACATCAGGACAAACAGCGCACCGATCTTCAGCGAAACATCCGTCAGGTCCTTGTTGGCGACGCCGAAACGCTCGGTTTCATAGGGCTCTCGGACAAAGGCCCGGACCACCCGGATGCCGATGATCTGCTCGCGAAGGACAGCGTTGATGCGGTCGATCTTCTTCTGCATGGAACGGAAGAGGGGCATCAGCCGGACCACCAGGTATCCCACCACCACGATCAGCACGGGCACGGAGACCCAGACCAGCCAGGACAGGCTGATGTCCTCACGCAGCGCCATGATGATGCCGCCGATGCACATGATGGGGGTGGCCACCATGAAGTTCAGGCCCATCAGCACCAGCATCTGGACCTGCTGGACGTCGTTCGTGCCGCGGGTGATGAGGGTGGGGGCGCCGAACGTGTTCACGTCCTTGGCGGAGAAACTGGTGACCTTGCGGAACACGCCTCGGCGCAGGTCGCGGCCCACGGCCATGGCAGTTTTTGAGCCGTAGTAGACGCCGGCGATGGCGGTGCCTACCTGAACAATGGCCACCAGCAGCATCACGGACCCGGTCCGCCAAATGAAATCCGTGTCCCCGCGGGAAACGCCTTCATCGATGATCTGGGCGTTGAGGCTGGGCAGGTAAAGCGCCGCGATGGTGGACGCGAGCTGGAACACAACGACGGCCACGATGTATGGCATATACGGCTTGGAGTAGCGCCGTATGAGGGTGAGGAGCATGCCCGTGAATCCTTAGGAAGAGAGCGCGAAATGATGAGGATAAGTAGTAACAGACGGGGCTGACATTTCTCAGCCTACCTACTCTACGAAATCCGTTGCCCGGGCGAAACATCTACGGCAAATATCATCCGATCGGCGTACTCAACCACACGTTCCACGGCCACCCACCTGCGCGAACGGACACTTGCGGCCCTGGATCCAGGGCCCCAAGTGTCCGTTCGCGCGCCTGTCAGCGGGTCGCGCGTCTGTCAGCCCGTTCGCGCTTAGGTCAGCGGTTGGCGGAGGCGAGTTCCGGCGTCGTGCTTTCAGCGTCGGTTCTTTCCTTGGCGCTTTCCTCTGCGCCTGTCCCCGCCCCTGGCTCGGCGTCCGGCTGGATGTCAACGGTGCGCCGCAGCGGGCGTTCCTTGATGAACAGGACCGAGACCAGGGCTATCACCGCAACGCCGGCGGAGATCAGGAAGACCTCGGCGGTGGCGTCGCCGTATGCAGCGCGCATGATCTCCCGGACCGGTGCGGGCATATCAACGAGGTCCATGCTGGCTCCCGCCGACCCGCCGTCCACCGGGATGCCAGCCGCAGCCAGGCCCTGCGTGGCGAGTTCGCTGACCCGGCTGCTGAGGACGGCGCCGAGCACGGACACACCGATCGCGCCGCCCACCGAGCGGAAGAATGCCACGGACGCGCTGGCCGAACCGATGTCGGACGCCCGGACCGTGTTCTGTACCGCCAAGACCAGGTTCTGCATCAGCATGCCGAGGCCCACGCCCAGGATTGCTGTGAAGATACCGGCCTGCCACAGTTCGGTGGTGTGGTCCATGGTGCCGGACAAGCCGAGGCCGCCGATCAGCAGGATGGACCCGCCGATCAGGTAGCCCTTCCACTTGCCGGTGCGGCTGATGAGCAGACCGGAAACGACCGAGCCGGTCAGGTTGCCGGCGATCATCGGAAGCGTCAGGAGTCCGGCTTCGGTAGGCGTGGCGCCGCGGGCCACCTGGAAGTACTGGCCCAGGAAGGTGGTTGAACCGAACATCGCGATGCCCACGGCCACTGAAGCGATGATGGCCAGAGCGGTGGTGCGTTCGGAGATGATCTTCAGCGGGATGATGGGCTGCTCCACCTTGGACTCCACCAGCACCAGCAGGGCCAGCAGCACAACGCCGCCACCAACCATGGCGGCCGACTGCCAGGAAACCCAGTCGTAGTAGGCGGGGTTGCCGGCGAAGGAAACCCAGATCAGGAGCAGGCTGACGCCGGAGGTCAGCAGGATGGAACCAAGCCAGTCGATCTTGACGTGGCGCTTGATGTGCTCGATTTTCAGGGTGATCTGGAGCAGGATAAGCGCGACGACGGCGAGCGGCACGCAGACGAAGAAGGTCCAGCGCCAGCCCAGCGGGCTGTCCACGATAAATCCGCCCAGCAGCGGGCCGCCGGCAGTGCCTACCGCCATCACGGCGCCCATGTAGCCGGAGTATTTGCCGCGGTCCCGGGGCGGGATCATGGTGCCGATGATGGACTGCGCCAACGCGGTGAGTCCGCCCATGGCCACGCCCTGGATAACGCGTGCGGTGAGCAGCAGCGGGATGGTCTCGGAGAGTCCGGCCATGACGGAGCCGGCCACGAAGATGACGATGCTCAGCTGGACCAGGATCTTCTTGTTGAAGAGGTCGGACAGCTTGCCCCAGATGGGGGTGGTGACGGCGTTGGCCAGCAGGGCGGCCGTGATCACCCAGGCGAAGTCGGTCTGGGTGCCGTGCAGATCGGACATGATGGTGGGCAGCGCGTTGGCCACGATGGTGCTGCTGAGGATTGCGGTGAAGAACGCCGCGAGGAGCCCGGTCAGGGCTTCCATGATCTGGCGGTGGGTCATCGCCAATGGTGGTGCGGCGGGTTGGCTCGACATATCAGTGCTCCTGGAGGGTCTGGGTTGCGGCGGATGTTGCCGCGGTTGAAAGTGCCGGGACAGCATGTGCCCGGGCTGAATGCTTGAGGGACTCCGAGAGTCTCGTCAGGATCCGTGCCGTGTCTTCGGCATCCTCCTGGCTCCAATCGCTGAGGTAATCCTGCAGCGTGGCCGTGCGATGCTCCTCGATCTTCCGGAGCTTGTCCACGCCCGCCGGCGACAGGGCAACCAACTGGGCACGGCCGTCGTCGGGATCCTGCCGCCGGATGACGTAACCCTGCTCTTCAAGGTCCGCGATATGGCGGCTGAGGACGGGGGCGCTGACGCCGAGCCGTTCCGCAAGGTGGGTGGCGCGGGATTCCCCCTCCCCGACGAACCTGAGCACGCCTTGCAGCGCAACCCCGGTGTCCTGTCCGCGGAAGCTCGCCGCGGCCACACATCGGACCACCCTTTGGAGGTCGAAGATGCGGTAGACAAGGTCCGCTGCGGTGTCCGGGGCGACTGCCATGATTGAGCTCTCCTCTTTTGTGTGCCTTAGGCAACTATATCTTAAATGGTTGCTTTGGGAAACTAAAGAAGATGGCAGGAGTCAACGTCCCCTTAAACGCCAAGCGCGAACTGGCAGCTAACGCCCTCAAATTCGCTTGGGGAGGGTATTAGCTGCCAGTTCGCGCGTGGTTGGTGCTTGGGTGTTCAGCCGTCCAGGTGGGTGGGGCCGAACATCTTGAGCAGGGTTTCGACGACGACGACGTTGGGTCCGTCCGCCGCGAAGCCCGCCTTGAGCGCGTCCCCGACGTCCTCGGGGGCCACTCGCGTGGCCGGCACCCCGAATGCTTCGGCGAGCTTGACGAAGTCGGGGCGCGCGAGCTCGGTGGCCGTGGCCTTGCCGAAGGCGCCAACCATGTATTCGCGCAGGATGCCGTAGCCGCCGTCGTCCACGATCAGCCAGGTGACCGGGATGTTGTGCTGCTTGGCAGTGGCGAGTTCGGAAATGGAGTACATGGATGAACCGTCACCGGACACGGCGAGTACGCGGCCGGGCTTGCCCAGCGTTTCCAGCCCAACGGCTCCGCCGATGGCTGCCGGGAAGCCGTAGCCCAGGCCGCCTGCACCCTGGGCGGAATGGAACTGGCCCTGCCGCGCATCCCAGCAGCTCCAGCCCCAGTACGCCGAGATGGTCATGTCCCAGAAGGTCTGCATGTCCGCGGGGACGGCTTCGCGGATGTCGGACATGAATTTCAGCTCTTTGCCCAGGTCCTGGGATTCCAGCCTTGCCTTGACCGTGGCGAGGGATTCCTTCACCAGGTCCTCGGGGGTGGTCCCACGCCAGCTGCGGGTGGTGTCGACGGGCGCTGCCAGGGCCTCGTCGAGGGCGGCGAGCGCCTGGCCGGCGTCGGCGCGGATGCCCAGGCCGGGGCTGTTCGATTCGAGGACGCGCGGTTCGGCGTCGATCTGGATGATGCGGCCGCGCGGCGCGAACGTGAAGTAGTTGGACGTGACTTCACCGAGGGACGAACCGATGACAATCAGGACATCGGCATCTTCCAGGAGGTCCGTCATGTGGCGGTCCTCGATCCAGGACTGCAGCGAAAGCTCATGGGTCCACGGGAAGGCGCCGTTGCCGCCAGGCGTGCAGATGACCGGTGCCCGCAGCTTTTCGGCGATCGAAAGCAGGGATTTTTCGGCCCGGCCGCGCCGGGTACCGCCACCGGCGATGATGGCGGGACGTGACGCCGTCGACAGCCATTTCACCGCTTCCCGGACCAGCTCCACGCGGGGCGGGTTGTCCGCTGCTTCGGCGAGCGCGTCCTCCACCGGGGGGACCATGATGGGATCCAGCAGCACGTTCTGCGGGATTTCCAGCCAGACCGGGCCCTGCGGCGAGGAGATGGCTTCAGTCCAGGCATCCTGGATGGCCGACGGAATGCCCGAGGCGTGCTGGATCAGGCGCTGGCTCTTGGTGACGTTCGCGGCCGAGGCCTTCTGGTCATCGAGCTGGTGCAGCATGCCCTTGCGGCGGGCGCCGAGTCCTTCGAGCGGGATCTGGCTGGCCACCACCACCATGGGCACACCCGTGGCGTAGGCCTCCTGCAGGCCGGCGAGGGACGTCAGCGCGCCGGGTCCGGTGGACAGGAACAGCACGCCCACTTCACCGGTGGCGCGGGAATACCCGTCCGCGGCGAAGGCGCTGTTGTTCTCCACGCGGGAGGACACAAAGTGCAGGTTGCCGCGGCCCATGGCGTCAAACAGGCCGAGCGCGTGCTGGCCCGGGATGCCGAAGACGGTCTTGGCGCCGAGCGCTTCAAGGGTTTCGACGACGAGGTCCCCGCCGTTGCGCTGGCTGGTCCGTCCGCTGTCCCCTGCGGGCGCAGCTGCCGTACCCGGATCGAAATCAATCATGGTGGCTACTCCTTGGTTCCGGCGGCGAAACCGGCAGGTTGGCGGGCTTCTTGGCCGAGGGCTTGGGCGGCGTAGCCGTTGGCTGCCCCGAACCGGTCACCTTCAACAGCATTGTCCGCCATCAGGGTGATCAGTTCATAGGCCACATGGCTGGCAGCCACGCCGGTGATTTCGGCGTGGTCGTAGGCGGGAGCAATCTCTACGACGTCGGCGCCCACCAGGTTCAGGCCGCGGAAGCCGCGGATGATCTCCAGGAGTTCGCGGCTGGTGATGCCGCCGGCCTCCGGGGTTCCGGTACCGGGCGCATGCGCGGGGTCCAGGACGTCGATGTCCACGGAAATGTAGAGCGGGCGGTTGCCGATCCGGTCGCGGACCTTGGCCACCGTCTCCAGGACGCCCTGGTAGTAGACGTCAGCGGAGGTGACGATGCCGAACCCGAAGCGGTGATCGTCGTCGAGGTCCTTCTTGCCGTAGAGCGGACCGCGGGTGCCGATGTGGCTGATCGCTTCCGTGTCCAGGATGCCTTCTTCAACGGCCCGGCGGAACGGGGTGCCGTGGGTGTACTCAGCGCCGAAGTAGGTGTCCCAGGTGTCGAGGTGGGCGTCAAAGTGCAGCATGGCAATGGGTCCACCGGCCCGCTCGGCAGCCGCGCGGAGCAACGGCAGGGCGATGGTGTGGTCCCCGCCGAGCGTCACCAGCTTGCTGCCGGCCGCGGTGAGGTCCAGGGCATTCTGCTGGATGGTTTCGATGGCTTCGTTGATGTTGAACGGGTTGACCGCCATGTCGCCGGCGTCGGCCACCTGCACGTTTTCGAACGGGCTGACGTCCCAGGCCGGGTTGTAGGGCCGGAGCAGCCGGCTGGCCTCGCGGACGTGGTTGGCGCCGAACCGTGCACCCGGGCGGTACGAAACCCCCGAGTCGAAGGGCACTCCCACCACAGTCACGTCAGCCTTGGCCACCTGGTCCAGGCGCGGCAGGCGGGCGTAGGTTGCGGCGCCGGCATAGCGCGGGATACGGGATGAATCGATGGGGCCAAGGTTGCCGTTGGCTTCGATGCGCAGCTCTTCCATGGGGAAGCTCTCCTTCGAGGATTGATCGGCTGGTGTGACACCCATCATAGCCTGAAGTTTTCTTATGCGCATCAGTTGTTTACAAGCAGCCGAAGAGACCACGCACGCGGCGCAAGTAAGTCCGCGTGCCGCTCTTGACCGGCAAAAATGTTAGAGACTAACATTTTCGTTATGCGAAAGGCTGCTGCCACCAGGGCGCTCCTGCAGGACCATGCCATGGCATTATTCGTTCAACAAGGTTTCGACGAGACAACCGTCGCGCAGATCGCCAGGGCGGCCGGCGTCTCGCAGATGACCTTCTTCCGGTATTTTCCGACGAAAGACGCCGCGGTCTTTGATGACCCCTACGATCCGGTGATCGCGGACCTCGTTGCCGCCCAGGACGCCGGGCTGTCCGCGCTGGAGCGTGTCCGGCTGGGCCTGATGGCCGCGTGGAGCTCGGTGCCCGACCCCGCGGACGGTGCGACCAGAGAGAGGATCAGACTGATAGCAGGCCATACGCGGCTTGCAGCCGGCATCTGGGAGAACAACCGCAGGACCGAGGACCTGATCGTTGAAGCCCTGACGGGGACCGGCGTAGGCCGCGTTGAAGCGCGGGTTGCCGCAGGAGCCTGCCTGGGCGGATTGACGGCCGCACTGCTGGATTGGGCATCGGCACCGGACGGGCACGAACTGCGGGACCGGATGAATACGGCCTTGGACCTGATGGGCGATTCAGGCAGGACAGTGCGGCGTACCCAATGAAAACGTCAGCGGCCATTAAGGCGGAGCGGGTATCGAAAGCCCTGGCCGGACTCCCCGTCCTGGACGACGTGTCCCTGGACGTGGGGCCGTCGGAAATCCACGCCCTGGTAGGGCTGAACGGAGCAGGAAAAACGACGTTGATGCGGGTTCTGCTGGGCATGCTCAAACCGGACCTGGGCTCGGCTCACCTGACGGGGCTCCCGGTATCCGGTGCAGGAGCGCAGGTATGGTCAAGGGTCGGGCAGATGCTGGAGACCCCCTTCGCATACCCGGAGCTGACCGCGCGCGAGAACGTCTACTGCTCCGCCCGGTTGCACGGGATGGACCGGGACGCCGCCAGGTCCGCCGCGGGACGGGCATTATCTGATCTGGGCCTGGAGCAATATGCCACCCGGCGCGCCGGGACGCTGTCACTGGGAAACCGGCAGCGCGTAGGCCTGGCCGCCGCCCTGGTCCATGGACCGGACGTGCTCGTCCTTGACGAACCGACCAACGCACTGGACCCCCGCGGTGCCATCATTCTCCGCCGGTTACTCCAGGAGGCGTGCCGGGACAGGGGCGCGGCCATCCTGGTCTCCAGCCACCACCTTGATGAGGTCGCACGGATGGCAGACAGGATCAGCGTGCTTCACCGGGGAAGGATCATCGGTTCGCTGCAGCCCGGGACCACGGACCTTGAACGCCAGTTCTTTGACCTTGTGCTGCAGTCCGACATGCGCGAACAGGAGCAAGGGCAATGATGAGCACTTCGGGGCAGGCACGGGAATTCGAGGTCCTGAAATTCCGCCGGGCGCCCGTGGTGCGGACGGTGTCCGTCCTGATCGGTGTCGCCCTGCCGGTCCTCGCAGCGGCCTTTATGGTCGCCGCGACCTCCGACGGGTCCAGCCAGATCGGCCTCAAAGCCGCGGCCATGCTGACAAGTGCAGGCTGGGCCGGGTATTTGGCGATGGTGGGAATGCTTCTGTCCGTCGGTGCACTGATGGGGATCGGTTTCGTGGTGTGTTGGTGCTTCGGTCGCGAGTTCACCGAAAAAACCCAAGCCTGCCTGTTTGCCTTGCCGGTAAGCCGGCGACAACTTGCCTACGCGAAGTTTACGGTGATCCTGCTCTGGGCCCTGCTGCTCTGCCTGGTCAGCGTAGCGGTCGCCCTTCTTGCCGGTGCCGTCATCGGTCTGGGCGCGCCCGGCCCGGAGGACCTGGTGGCCGCAGGCAAGGCATGGTGCGGCGGTGCCCTGGCAGCCCTGCTGGCTTGTCCGCTCGCCGTCGTGGCCAGCGTTGCCCGCGGCTATCTTCCCGGCGTGGGCGGACTGGTTCTGCTTGTGGTCGTCACCCAGGTGGTGACGGCATTCGGAGCCGGGGCGTGGTTTCCCTATGCAGCACCCGGGCTATGGATGGGCATGGGCGGCGCGGCGGCCGCCGAAACAGTTAACCCACTACAGCTCTTCCTTTGCATCCCGGTCTCCGTAATCGGCATCGTCATGACCGGTCACTGGTGGAAGAACATGCAAATCGGCACTGGTTGAGAAAGGCCGCAGCCAGATGCGTACCGTTCGGACCGTCCTGGTGGGCTTCAATCAGATTGACATGGTCAGCGCCCCGGAAACCCGCCTACCGGCTGGCGGCGGGGACCAGAACCCAGAGAACCTCGACGGCCTCGTCGGTGGGATTGACCCACGTATGCGGTTCGCGGCCCGGGAACGTCACGGTGTCGCCGGTGTTGAGCTCGTATTCCTCGTTGGTCAGGATCAGCCGGATACTTCCCTTGATCACGTGGAGCACATCCACGTCGCAGTCCACGGCGTAGAGCTCGGTCTCGCCGCGGCCATGCGGCTCGATGACGGCCTGGATGATCTGGATGCGCCGTTCGGAACGGGCCGTCAGCAGCCGCTCCACGATACCTTCGCCACCCAGGGAGATCCGGGGCCCGTCGTTCCGCTTGGTCAGGTGCGTCTCCGGGGCCACAAACAAATCGCCGATGGAGATGGACAGGACCTGGCACAGGGTCACCAGGGACGCGACCGACGGCGATGTAAGGTCACGTTCCACGCGGCTGAGAAAACCCTTGGTCAGGCCCGTGGCGTCGGCAACCTGCTCGATGGTCAGCCGCTGGGACTGCCGGGCGGCACGGATTCGGGAACCGATGGCAACGGGAACATTGCTCGGCTCAACTGGCAGTGCCTTCATGTGCGGACCTTTCATGGCCGGGCCGTGCGGCCCCATCTCTGGAGCAATACTAGTGGTCAGCGGCAGACGTGACACGGCGAGCGCCGCGGCGAACAACAGATAGTGCGGCCGACCTTGACTGTTGCGTCGGTCACGGCATAGCCTTTTTAGGCAACAAGTGTTGTCCCTGAGGCAATATTTGAGGAACTCTTCCTCCCAATTCCACAAGAGCAGCGGAAAACCGGCCTCCCCAGCAGCGCCGCCGGGATACCAGCCAAGCTGCAGATCAGCTCCAAGGAGCCCCAAATGGACGCTAACTTCGTCAACATCGCCATCGTGGTGGTGTACCTCATTGCCATGCTGGCCTTCGGCTGGTGGGGCAAGTCCCGCACCAAGAACAACAGCGACTTCCTGGTGGCCGGCCGCCGCCTCGGCCCCTTGCTCTACACCGGCACCATGGCCGCCGTCGTCCTGGGCGGTGCCTCCACTGTCGGCGGCGTCGGCCTGGGCTACAAGTTCGGCATTTCCGGCATGTGGCTCGTGGTGGCCATCGGCGCGGGTGTGCTCCTCCTGAGCCTGCTATTCGCCGGCACCATCCAGCGGCTGAAGATCTACACGGTCTCCCAGATGCTCAGCCTGCGCTACGGCCAGCGCGCCACCCAAACTTCCGGCATCGTGATGCTGGCCTACACCCTGATGCTCTGCGCCACCTCCACGGGCGCTTACGCCACCATCTTTGTGGTCCTCTTCGGCTGGGAGCGTTGGCTGGCCATCGCCGTCGGCGGCGCCATCGTCCTGGTCTACTCCACCATCGGCGGCATGTGGTCCATCACCCTGGCAGACCAGGTGCAGTTCATCATCAAGACGGTCGGCATCTTCTTCCTGATGCTCCCGTTCGTCCTCAACGCCGCCGGCGGGTTCGACGGGATCCGTGCCCGCGTTGACGCCAGCTTCTTCCAGCTCGATGGCATCGGGCTGCAGACCATCATCACGTACTTCGTGGTGTACACCCTGGGCCTGCTGATCGGCCAGGACATCTGGCAGCGCGTTTTCACCGCCAAGACCCCCACCGTGGCCCGCTGGGGCGGCGCAACGGCCGGCGTCTACTGCATCCTGTACGGCGTCGCCGGTGCCCTGATCGGCCTGGCCGCCCGCGTGGCCCTGCCCGACATCGACGTCGCCAACCTCGGCAAGGACGTTGTCTACGCCGAAGTCGCCACCCAGATCCTGCCGATCGGCATCGGCGGCCTGGTCATGGCCGCCGCAGTCGCAGCCATGATGTCCACCGCCTCCGGCGCCCTGATCGCAGCCGCCACCGTGGCCCGTGCCGACGTGGTGCCGTTCGTGGCCAGCTGGTTCGGCAAGACGATCAACACCGACGACACCGAAAACCCCGAGCACGACGTCAGGGCCAACCGTTACTGGGTCCTGGGCCTGGGCATCGTGGCGGTGCTGATCTCCATGGCGGCGCAGGACGTCGTGGTGGCACTGACCATCGCCTACGACATCCTGGTGGGCGGCCTGCTGGTGGCCATCCTCGGCGGCCTGGTCTGGAAACGCGGCACCGGCATCGCAGCCGCCTGGTCCATGGCCGTCGGCTCGGTGCTGACCCTTGCACTGCTTATCGGATACGCCACGGGAATCATTCCCAGCGAAGACGGCGTCTACGCCAACGATCCCATCTACTGGGGCCTGGGCGCGTCACTGGTTTCCTACATCGTGATCTCGCTGCTCACGCCTCCCACGGACCCCGAGGTCCGCGCGGCCTGGGACAAGCGGGTCGCGGGAGCGGTCACCGAAGAACTGCCCATGGAGGCCCACCCGGTCGCCAGCCACCGGACCCACTAGGGATCTCGACAGGCTCGATCACCGGAGATAGCGGCTCGAGCACCGGAGACAATGACTCGTTCACCGCAGAGTACGACGGCGGCACTCCCCATCGCTTCCCCGGCGAACCGGAGTGCCGCCGTCGTTCGTTCTATTCCGTTCCGCGGAACTCGTCCTCATCGAGTGGAACCACGCGCTCCTCGGCGTCGACTGCTACCGGGGGTGTGGGAACCACCGCTTTTTCGGCGTCCAGGAATTCGTCTTCGGCGTCCCAGTCGTCCACGCTGGTGGGGACGTCCTCGGCGTAGTCGTAGGCGGGATCCGATTCAACAGAATCCAGGTGCGGCATGTCCGGGTGCTGTCCGGTGGTGCTCATGATTCGACCTCCGTTTGTTCGCCTGGCGTGCATTGTGGGTGGGCGCGGGCGGACGCCACTCCTTCATCACAGCACCGCCGGGTGAGCCCGGTCAAGACCCGCAGCAACCCGTCCGGGCACACCCGGCGGACATGCTGATTTTGAGGGAAACCTAAACTCCGCAGTGAGGGCAGCCAGCCGAAAATCCGCGTAATTCCGCGGTAAGCTGGGCGGTGCAATGGGGCCGAACCTTCCCCATCCAGCACAGGAGCCTTGCGTGTCTCAGCACCCCAATCCCCACCCAGCCCCGCCCGCGGAACCCAACCCGTCCGCGCCGCAGCCCACCCCGGCCGACCTCCGCCGGTGGCGCCAGTACCTGGCGGACGAACGGGCAGAGGCCGCCGTCTACCGCGATCTCGCCCAGAACCGCGACGGCGAAGAGCGCGCCATCCTGCTGGCACTCGCCGAAGCCGAAGGACGGCATGAGGCCCACTGGCTGCAGCTCCTCGGCGATCACGCCCAGAAGTCCCGGCCGGCGTCCCTCCGCAGCCATTTCCTGGGCTTCCTGGCCCGCCACTTCGGCTCTGTTTTTGTCCTGGCCCTCGCCCAGCGCGCTGAAGGCCGCTCCCCTTACGCCCTGGATCCCAACGCCACGGACGCCATGGCAGCGGATGAACAGATCCATGAGGAAGTGGTCCGCGGCCTGGCAACCCGTGGCCGCAACCGGCTCGCCGGGACCTTCCGTGCCGCCGTTTTTGGTGCCAACGATGGCCTGGTCAGCAACCTCTCGCTCGTGGTGGGCATGGCCGCTTCCGGAGTGGCGAGCGGTGTGGTGCTGCTCAGCGGTGTGGCCGGGCTCCTCGCCGGTGCCATGTCCATGGCCGCGGGCGAGTTTGTCTCCGTGCGGTCCCAGCGCGAGCTCCTGGCCGCCACCCGCCCCACCCAGATCACCCTCGCCGCCGCCCCGAAACTGGACATCGAACACAACGAACTGATGCTCGTCTACCTGGCGCGCGGGATGTCCCACGAAGCGGCCGAACACCGCGTGGCCGAACGCATGGGGCTGCTGAGCTGCGACTGCGATCCAAGCCTGTCCCTCCAGCCCGAGCTGCCGGAGACCGAAGACCAGCATGAGGCCGTGGGCACCGCGTGGGGGGCGGCGCTGTCCAGCTTCTGCTTCTTCGCGTCCGGCGCCGTGGTCCCCATCCTGCCGTTCCTGTTCGGCCTGACCGGGGTCACCGCGCTGGTGGTGGCCGCGGTTCTGGTGGGGCTGGCGCTGCTGGCCACCGGCGGAATCGTGGGCCTGCTGTCCGGGACATCGCCTCTGACGCGCGGGCTGCGCCAGCTGGGCATCGGGCTGGGCGCCGCCGCCGTGACCTACGTGCTGGGGTTCGCCTTCGGCACCGTGGTGGGCTAGCCGCCCAGCACCGCGAGCGCCTCGTCCACGCTGTCCACGAGGAAGATCCGGTCCTCCATGGCCCGTCCGGCAGCCAGCCGCTGGAGCACGGGCCACGCAGGATACTCCTGCTCCCAGTGCTGCCTGCCAATAAGCACCATCGGCGTCACGGCTTCGGGAGCGCTGTAGTAGTTCTCGCAGGCGTCCTGGAAGATTTCCTGCACGGTGCCGGCCGCTCCCGGCAGGAAAATGATGCCGCCGTCGCACAGTTCCAGCAGGATCGCCTCACGGATGGCGTTGGCGAAGTACTTGGCGATGTGGGTGGCAAAGTAGTTGGGCGGTTCATGCCCGTAGAACCAAGTGGGGATGCCCAGCGACGGGGTTCCGCCCGGATAGCGTTCGACGACGGCGGCCGCCTCGCGTGCCCACGCGGACACCGAAGGGCGGAAGCCGGGGACGGATCCAAGCCCGGCGAGGGCTGCCGTGAACTCCGCGTGCGGAACGTGGCTGAGATATGCACCGAGGTTGGCCGCTTCCATGGCACCAGGGCCGCCGCCGGTTGCCACCATCCGCCCGCTCAGCGCCAGACGCCTGCCCAGCTCGGCTGCCTGGACGAACTCCGGGGTCCCACGCTGGGCGGCATGTCCGCCCATCACGCCCACGGTGGTGCGGCCGGCGTGGAGGTCCGAGTGCGTGAACTCGTCCAGGGCGTCGCCGATGGCGTGGTCATGCAGCGCCGAGGCCAGGGTAGCGTCGAGCCGGTTGCGCTGTCCCGGGCTGATGCTCCACTGATACACCAGGGCGTCCGGCAGCTCCTCATAAGGCGAAGTGCCCAGGCCGGCGTACAGTTCCTGCGGCGTGTAGAGCCGGGCCCGGTAAGGATCGAACGGCACACCCTGCAACTTGGGGAAGATCAGCGCGCCGCGGCGGCGAAGCCCGCCTTCGATGCCCTGATCGAAGGTACACCCCAGGAAAATGGCTCCTTCCACGTCCAGGGTTTCCAGCGCCGCGTTCCGGCCACGCAGATCCAGCGACTGGGCATGCCAGCCGTGCATGGCCACCGCGCCTGCAGCGACCAGCCGGTCGAAGGCGTCCAGGCTCTCAACCTCTAAGGTCCGCGGGCTGGGGACCAGGCCGCCGGAGGGGTTCACGCCGCGGACCTAGCCTGCCACACCGGCCGCGCCGGTTACGTGCGCTTCCAGCCGGGCCAGCGTCCTTTCGATGCTGACGGGGTGGCGGCGCAGATATCCGGCCAGCCGGAGGAAGACCTTGCCGCGGACCGCCCTGGCATCCCATTGTTCGGTGACACGGGTGCCGGCAGTACCGTCGGCGCCGGTGGCCGGTTCCAGGATGTAACGCCACAGGTGGCCGTAGAAATGGCGCCAGGCGATGCGCCGGCCCTCCTCGAACTCGGAAACCGTGTTCAGGATCTTGTAATCCACGGCCATGTTCATTTCCATGCCGAACCGGGCTCCGAGGCTCAGCCGTTCCGGGCCGCGCGGCTGGGCACCCTTGACGGTGCCGGAGCCGTCAATCAGGCTGTGCAGCGCCGGTGTGGCCAGTACTTCAAAGATCACTTCGGGCGGGGCTGCGATGAAACGTTCGCGGGACACGAGGTATCGGCTATTCATCACCCCAGCCTAGGACCACGCGCACCAAGGGCAGCGAGCCGGCCAGAGCAGCGGCGGTGGCCCGGTTCCGTACCGGACGCATTGTGCAACAGCATGGCCGTAGCCTTGACCGCCAAAATTCGGCTGATATTATCAACTAAGGCAGTATGTCCTATCAAGCGAACATGGTAGGACATGGATGCCCTCCCGAGCCTCGGGCGGGCACCAGCTTCCGGCATGGAACGAGGAATATTTAGTGGCGAATCAACTTGGTCTCATCATCGACCGTTCCTCGCCCGTGCCCCTGTACCACCAGGTGGTACAGGGCATCGAGGCCGCCATCCACAGCGGAATCCTGGAACCCGGCAGCAAGCTGGAGAACGAAATCGATCTCGCGGCCCAGCTGAACCTGTCCCGGCCCACTATGCGCAAAGCCATGGATGAACTGGTCCGCTCGGGCCTGCTGGTCCGCAAGCGCGGCGTGGGCACCCAGGTGGTCTCCAGCCAGGTCCGCCGCCCCCTGGAGCTCTCCAGCCTGTTCGATGACCTCTCCAATAACGGCAAGAAGCCCACCACCCAGGTGTTGACCTTCTCCCACGTGGAGGCCGACGCAGCGACGCTCGCCACCCTCGAACTGCCTGCCGGCTCCAAGGTCTACCACTTCACCCGCCTGCGGAAAGTGGGCGGCAAGCCCCTTGCCCTGATGGAGAACTGGGTCCGGGACGACATCGCCAGCATGGACGAAGCCATGCTCGCCGCTGAGGGCCTCTACGCCATTCTCCGCCGCGGCGGCGTCAACTTCCGCCTGGCCTCGCAAAGAATCGGCGCGATGATCGCCAACGACTACCAGGCGCGCCTGCTGGAGGCCGAGGTCAGTTCCGCCCTGGTCACCATGGAGCGCACCGCAACAGACGACGCCGGCCGACGGGTGGAAACCGGACACCACGTCTACCGGGCGGACTCGTACAGCTTTGAAATGACACTCGTACAGCGATAGCGCAAGGAATACATCAATGACTAACTGGGTCTACCCCCTGGGCAGCGCCGCCGACGGCGGTTGGGACATCTCGCTCGGAACCTCCGATTCAACCCTGGCCGTGGACGGCTGGGCCCATACGGGCCTGAAGGTGGCCACGCTCGCCGCGGGCGCCGCCGTCGGGCTTCCCGCAGCAGGCGAAGAGCGGATAGTGGTTCCACTCAACGGCTCCTTCACTGTCTCCGTGGACGGTGAAGATTATGTCCTGAAAGGGCGGGCGTCCGTGTTCCACGGCCCCAGCGATGTCCTGTATTCGGGCACCGGCAAGTCCGTCACCATCAGCTCGACCGACGGCGGGCGGGTGGCGGTCGCCACCGCACCGGCAAAGGCCTCGTACCCCACGCGCCTCGTGACCGCCGCCGAGACGCCTGTGGAGCTGCGCGGGGCCGGCAATTGCTCCCGCCAGGTCCATAACTTCGGCACGCCGGCGGCCCTCGAGGCTGACCGTTTCATCGTGTGTGAAGTCCTCACCCCCGCCGGAAACTGGTCCTCCTACCCTCCGCACAAGCACGATGAGGAAAAGGACGGCGAAACGAACCTCGAGGAGATCTATTACTTCGAGACGCAGGTTGCTGCGGGCTCCGGGGCACCCGCCGACGCCGACGCCATCGGCTACCAGCGCGTGTACGCCTCGGATGAGCGTCCCATCGACGTGGCAGCCGAGGTCCGCACGGGCGACGTTGTGCTGGTCCCCTACGGTTGGCACGGCCCCGCCATGGCGGCCCCGGGCTACGACCTGTACTACCTCAACGTGATGGCCGGCCCCGGACCGGTCCGTGAATGGCTCATCAGCGACGACCCGCACCACGGCTGGGTCCGCCAAAGCTGGGACGGCCAGGACATCGATCCCCGGCTGCCGTTCACCGCGTAGAGATCAAGAAAAATGCCCCTCCGGAACGGATTCCGGAGGGGCATTTTGCATGGCAGCCGTACGCTCGCCTAGCCAGCTTTGGCCGCGGCCAGCACCACCCTGACCGGGACGCCGGTGGCGAGTGATTCCTGGGCGGCATCAGCCACGCGGGAAGCGGCCACGGCGTCCTCCGGGGTGCAGGGATTCTCCCGCCGGCCCAGGATCAGCTCCACAAACGCGGCCATTTCAGATCGGTACGCCTGGTCGAAGCGCTCGGCAAAGGTCCGGTGGGGTTCCCCGGCCGGGAAGGCGATTCCGGCTTCGGCCGACGCCATGGCCGTTTGCTCATCGAGCCCAACCATCAGCGAACGGCTGGAGCCCTGGATTTCCAGGCGGACGTCGTGGCCGGCACCGTTGTAGCGGGTGGCTGACACGGTGCCGACTGTGCCGTCGTCGAACGTGACCAGCGCCAACGCCGTGTCCACGTCGCCCACTGCGCCGATGGCCGGATCGCCGTTGTTGGAGCCCTTTGCGTAGACCTCCACGATCTCGCGGCCGGTCAGCCAGCGCAGGATGTCGAAGTCGTGGACGGAGCAGTCGCGGAACAGTCCGCCGGAGCTGGCGAGGAACTCCACGGGCGGTGGTGCCATATCGCAGGTGACGGCGCGCAGGGAGTGGATCCAACCCAGCTCGCCCGCCTGGTAGGCACGCTTGGCCTCAAGGTAGCCGTGGTCAAAGCGGCGCTGGTGGCCGATCTGCACCACGCCGTTGTTGTCGCGGATATAGTCCAGCACCGGCAGGGCGTCCGCCACGTTCATGGCCACGGGCTTTTCGCAGAAGACCGGGATTCCGGCGTCCACGCCCGCCTTGATCAGTTCGGGGTGGGTTCCGGTTCCCGTGGCGATGACCAGGCCGTCCACGCCGGAGGCGATGAGTTCCTCCACCGAGGGCAGGAAGCCGGCACCGAGGCCGGCAGCGATCCCCCTGGCGTGGTCCTCGGCGACGTCGGTCAGCAGGAGGCTGACGTTGATACCCTCCGGGTTAAGAACTCCGTTGAGCGCGGCGATGTTCTGGGCGTGCATGACGCCGATGCGCCCCACTCCGACCAGACCGAGAATGACATCCTTCATAGTGTTCCTTCCGTTGAAAAAGTTGTAGTGCCCGGCACCGTGAACGCCGCTCGGAAGGCCGCAAGGGCTACCTCGTCGTCACCGCTGGCCCAGGCTTCCATGCCCACGATTCCCTCATAGCCTGCGTCCGCGAGGGCCCTGGCCACGGCCGGGTAGTGGATTTCCCCGGTGCCCGGTTCGCAACGGCCCGGTACGTCCGCCACCTGGACTTCGCCGATGTGCGGCAGGGCGGTCCGCACGAGCTCGATGAGGTTCCCCTCCCCCAGTTGTGCGTGGTACAGGTCCAGCATGAGCTTCACGTTGGGGTGCCCGGCTGCTTCCACGAGCGCCAGGGTGTCCTTGGCCCGGGCGAGCGGGATGCCGGGGTGGTCCAGGATCGTGTTGAGGTTCTCCAGGCAGAACGTCACGCCGTATTTCTCCCCCAGCTTGCCGAGGCGCTCCAGCGTCCGCGCCCCGGTGCTCCACATGCGGCCGGTGGACCGGTAGAGGGGGCGGGCCGCCTGGCCATCGATGAGCTCCGCGGAGTGCACCACCATGCGGCTGACGCCGAGCTCCAGGGCCGTGGGAATCAGCGACTCGGCCGTCCGCACCACGTCGTCGGCCGTGTCGGGGTCCACGAGGCTTCCGGAGGCGTACCCGGTCATGGAGGAGAACACCGCGCCGGTGGCCTTGAGCGCGGCCAGGTCCTTGCCCCTGGAGTCCCACATCTCGACGTCGAATCCGGCGTCGTGGATCCGCTGCACCCGTTCCACAAACGGCAGGTCCGTGAAGACCATTTCCGCGCAGACGGCCAGCCGCATCAGACGCCTGCCCGGGCGTCGTCACGGAACGCCGATACCGGGGCAGCAGCCACAGCCACCGGACCGCCCTGTTTGACCGATTCGATGCACGCCAGCGCCATGGCCAGCGCGCGGCGGGCGTCTGCGGCCCCGGGAGTGAGGGTGAAAGCGCCCGACGGCGGCGGTGTGCCGTCCCGCTGCGCACGAACCGTGGCGGCGAAATCGGCGAGTTCGTCCGTGTAGGCCTGCCGGAACAGTTCAACATTGAGCCGCGGGGTATCCGCGGACAGTCCCTCCACGGTGTAACGCCGGGCCGCCGTCTCCGTGGCACGGCCGGCCTGGACCATGCCCTTGGAACCGAAGACCTCCCCGCGGATGTCGTAGCCATAGAGGGCACTGAAGTTTGCTTCCGCCACGGCGATTGCTCCGTTGCTGTAGCGGATGGTCACCACCGCGGTGTCCAGGAAACCCTGATCGCGCAGCTCCGGTTCCACGAGGGCGTCGGCCACGGCATAGACCTCCACCGGCTCGGCGCCTTCGTTGAACCAGTTGAGGGTATCGAAATCGTGGATGAGGGTCTCCAGGAAGATGGTCCAGGCCGGGACCCTGGCCGCGTTCGGGATGCTGCCGGTCCCGGGGTCGCGTGTCAGCGAGCGCAGGAGCTGCGGCTGGCCGGCGATGCCCGCGGCGAGGTCCCTCTTGGCGGCCTGGAAGTCTCCCGCGTAGCGGCGGTTGAAGCCAATCTGGAAATGCACCCCGGCGGCATCCACTGCGGCCAGCGCGGCGTCGAGCTCGTCCAAGCCCTGGCCCGCGGGCTTCTCGCAGAAGACGTGCTTCCCCGCGGCGGCAGCCTGGGTGATCAGGGCGGAGTGGAAGCGGGCCGGGCTCGCGATGACCACGGCGTTGATCTCCGGATCGGCCAGGATGTCCGCGGCGTCGGCCGTGACCTTTCCGGTGCCCAGCGTGCGTGCCAGCGCCTCCGCGGACTCCACATTGGGGTCGGCAATGGCAGCGAGGACCGCGCCGGGGACGCGGCGGGCGATGCTCTCAGCATGGAACGCCCCCATCCAGCCCGAGCCGATGAGCCCCAGTTTCACGGGTGCGGATAGTCCGGCGGAGTGCTGTTCGATGTAGGCCATGGGCCCGTCCTTTCGATGGTCAAAACAAAAAATGAATCAGAACTGTGCGGTTTCCTCGTCCGTCAACGAGTCTTCGCCTGGGAACACCACTCCCAGCTGGCGACGGATCTCATCGGCCACGTCCAAGGTGCGGATGGAGGCTGCCAGGGTCCGCTGGCCGGCCTGCGTCTGCCCGGCGGCCACGGCACGGGCCACGGCCGCGGCCTCGTAGTGCAGTCCCTCGAAGTGGCCGCCGGCCGGTTCCTCATGGCGCAGCCGGGTCCCGTCCGGGAAGCGGACCTCGAAGCCACCGGGCATGTTGAAGGGACCGTCGATAGTCAGAGTGGCTTCGGAACCGACGATAGTGGCGGAGGTGGGCGTGAAGTTGTGCACGTGTGTGTTCACCACAGCCTGCGCGCCGCCGGCGAACTGCATGATGGCGGACAGCTGGGCGTTGACTCCGGATTCGTGGGGCTGGCCGATCGCATGCAGCTCTTCCGGCAGACCCAGGACCTCGGTGACCAGGGCCAGCGGGTACGTGCCGAGGTCCAGCAGCGGGCCGCCGGCCAGCGCAGGGTCGAAGATCCTGTGGCTGCGTTCGAAGTGTTCGCCGTATTCGGCAAAAACCGTGGTGACGGTGCCCAGGGTCCCGGCATCGAGGATCTGCCGGATCACATCGAACTTGGGCAGGAAGAAACTCCACATGGCCTCGGCGGCGAACACCCCGGCGGCCTCGGCCCGCGTGGCGATGTTCCGGGCCTGTGCCGCGTTGAGGCCGATCGGCTTCTCGACCAAAACGTGTTTGCCGGCGTCGAGGGCAAGCACCGCGGCCTGGTGGTGGAAGTTGTGTGGCGTGCAGACGTAGACGATGTCGATGTCCGGGGCGGCGGCCAGCTCCTCGTAGCTGCCGTAGGCCGCGGGCACGTCGAAAGCGTCCGCGAATGCCTTGGACCGGCTGAGCGAACGGGACCCGACAGCGGCGATCACCTGGTCCGTGTGCGCCTGGACGGATTCGGTGAAGCGTTCGGCAATCCAGCCCGGTCCCATGATCCCCCAGCGCAGCACCGGGGCATCCCGCGGACCGGGCACGCGGGAGACCGGTAGGGCGGAGATGCTCACGAGTAGCTCACTTTCGTGTAGGCGCCGTCGCTGTGCAGGGACTGGATCATGGCCTGGGCCACCAGCGAGGCATTGAGGCCGTCCTGCGCGCCAGCCAGGGGCGGCTGTTCTTCCTCGGCCAGGGCTGAGATCCAGGCCTGCAGCTGCAGCCGGTACGCGTCGGCAAAGCGCGGGCGCCAGTCCGCGGGGATTCCCGTCCGGCCGATGCCGTCCTGCCGGATGCCCAGCAGCGCGGAATCCTTCAGGCCGGTGGTGCCAAGTTCCGAGACAACCTCGCAGCTGGTGGTGTAGCCGTACTGGGCGTTCAGGAACAGCTCCAGCGTGGTCACCGTCCCGTCGGCGGTGCGGAGCATCATGAAGGCCGGGTCCTGCAGCCCGCTTTCGGCATGGCGTGAGCTCCGCCCGGCCTGCCATGACACCTCCATGATGTGCGAGTCCAGCAACCAAGGAATGATGTCCAGCTCATGGATGGCCGAATTCGTGATGGCCGATTCCGAGGTGGTGCCGGGGCCCGCAGCGGCGTTGCGGCTGGTGCAGTGGACCATCAGGGGCTCACCTTGGACCCGGTCCTGCACGGACTGGCGCAGGGCCACGTAGCCGGGGTCGAAGCGCCGCATAAAGCCCAGTGAGAGCAGGGATGCTCCGGTGGCGGCCACAATATCGGCGTCCGCCGCTACCACCTCGAGGCTTTCCAGGAGTGTGGGTGCCAGCGGCTTTTCGCACAACACCGGGGTCATCGCCTCGAAGCATTCCAGCACCAGCCCGGCGTGGGTGGAGTCGTGGGAGGCAACCACGACGGCGTCCACCTCGCTGGAGTTGATCAGCTCGGAGGGATCGGTGGTGATGCGGGCGCCCGGAGGTGCAGCGGCCGCGGCACGGCCGGCGTCGAGGTCTGCCACAAAGGTGACTTCGGCACCGCCGATGGTGGTGGAGAGGTTCCTGATGTGGTCGGCGCCCATGATTCCGGCGCCGATGACGCCTACCCGGATCGGCATGTTGGTCCTGTCCTGTCCATCGTGATTCTGTACGTCGTCTAATGGCTGCCCCATGGCAAGGCAGGGCCCGCCGGCAGTCCGCCGGAGGGCCCCTTCCGCCGGTGCTGCTAGGCGTGTCTTGGGGCGCCGGCCTGCACGGCGTCGGCAACGTCCGCCACTTCGGCTTTGACTTCCTTGAGGGCTTCGCTGTGGCCGCCAAGCTGTTCGAGCTCGTGCGCCAGTTCGGCGAGTTCGGCGCCGCCGGCCATCTGGGCGGTGAGCTCGTCGAGGGTGATGTCCTTCTTGTCGTAGTAGCCGATCGACTTGCCGCGCTTGAGCAGCAAGAACCGGTCCCCGACGGGGAAGGCGTGGTGCGGGTTGTGGGTGATGAAGATGACCCCGAGGCCGCGGTCGCGGGCTTGGAGGATGTACCGCAGCACCACGCCGGACTGCTTGACGCCGAGTGCCGCCGTCGGCTCGTCCAGGATCAGCACCTTGGCACCGAAGTACACGGCGCGGGCGATCGCGACACACTGGCGTTCACCGCCGGAGAGCTGGCCGATGGGCTGCTCCACATCGCGCAGGTCGATGCCCATCTCGGCGAGTTCCTTGAGCGTGATGGCTTTCATCTTCTCGACGTCCAGGCTCTTGAACGGGCCAAAGCCGCTGGTCAGCTCGGAACCGAGGAAGAAGTTCCGCCAGATCGGCATCAGCGGGACCACGGCGAGGTCCTGGTAGACCGTGGCGATGCCGGCGTCGAGGGCGTCACGGGGGGACGTGAATTTCCGTTCCTCGCCCATGATGTTCAGGACCCCGGCGTCGTGCTGGTGCAGGCCGGCGATGATCTTGATCAGCGTGGACTTACCGGCGCCGTTGTCACCCAGAACACAGGTGACACGGCCGTTGTCCACGGCCATGGTGACATCGCTCAGCGCAATGATGTTGCCGTAATGCTTGCCTACTCCCTCAAGGGACAGCAGGTGCACGGGGGTGTGGGTGAGGGGATCTTTTTCGTTCTGGAGCAGCGTTTGCTGGTCGATTTCCTTGGCATTCATTTCTCCGGCCCCTTACTTGAGTTCCGCGCGGCGCTTGACGATGAGGTTGACGATGGTGGCCAGCAGCAGCATCAGGCCCAGGAAGAACTTGAACCAGTCCGGGTTCCACTGGGCGTAGACGATGCCCTTGTTGGCCATGCCGAAGATGAAGGCGCCGATCGCGCCGCCCACCGCGGAGCCGTAACCGCCGGTGAGGAGGCAGCCACCGATGACCGCAGCGATGATGTAGAGGAACTCGTTGCCCACGCCTTCACCGGACTGCACGGCGTCGAAAGCGAAGAGGTTGTGCATTCCTAGGATCCAGCCGCAGAAGCCCACAGCCATGAACAGGCCGATCTTGGTCTTGGTGACCGGTACGCCGACGGCACGGGCAGCGTTCGCGTCCCCGCCCACGGCGAAGATCCAGTTGCCAACCTTGGTGCGGAGCAGGACCCAGGACGCAATTGCAACGAGGATGATCCAGAAGAACACCGTGATCTTGACCTCGACGCCGCCGATGCTGATGGACGAAGCGAACACCGTATGGGCGGAATCGAAACCGTCGAGCTTGGAGATGGACGGAGAGGATACGCTGCCGCCGATGAGGCGGGTCAGGGCCAGGTTGAGGCCCGTGAGCATGAGAAACGTCGCGAGCGTGACGATGAAGCTGGGCAGTTTGGTCTTGACGAGGATCCAGCCGTTGATGAAACCGATACCAAGCGAAACAACGAGCGCCAGCACGACGCCGACCCACGCGTTCAGGGAGAAGTTCCAGCTGAAGAGGGAGGCGGTCAGCGCAGAGCTGATCACGGCCACACCGGTGGAGAGGTCAAACTCGCCGCCGATCATGAGCAGCGACACCCCCACCGCCATGATCCCGATCGTCGAGGAACCATATAGCACTGTCGCGAGCGCGTTCGGCTGCAGGAAAGTGCTGGAGACGAGCGCGAAGAAGACGAAAAGGACCACCGCTCCTACGAGCGCGCCCACCTCGGGGCGGCCCAGGAGGTTCTGGAATGGGCTTCGTTGCCCTATTCTTTCGTCAGCACGTGGGCCGGGGGCCGAAGCCGGTGCCGGCGGCAGGGTTGCTGTTTTTGCCATAGGAAGAACTCCTTGTTGGTCAGGCCGCGCGGCGGTCACCCGCCACGCGGCCAGAATCCTGGATCTAGCGGACGCCCTGCTGGGCGAACTTGAGGACGTCGGAAGCGTTGGACTTGTCCACGATGGTGGGACCGGTCAGAACAGGCTGGCCGCCGCCAAGCTTGAAGCCGCCGCGCTTGGCCTGCCAGAGAGAGTCAACGGACATGTAGCCCTGGAGCCAGGGCTGCTGGTCCACAGTGAAGAGCACGGAGCCATCGACGATCTTCTGGGCAAGGTCAGCGTTCAGGTCGAAGCTGGCAACCTTAGCGGAGCTGCTGGCATCCGGGACCGACTTGAGGAGCGTCAGGGTGATCGGCGCACCCAGACCGATGATGACGTCAGCGTCCTTGGCTGCCTGGAGCTTGGCGGTCGCGGTGGACTGGACCGAAGTCATGTCCTTGCCATCGACGTAAAGGATTTCTGTTCCGGGTACTTTCGCCTTGACACCCGCACACCGTGCCTCCAGGCCGACGTGGCCCTGCTGCTGGATCACGCAGACCGGGTGCTTGAAGCCCTGCGCCGCGAGCCTGGTGCCCACGGCCTCGCCGGCCAGCTTCTCGTTCGAGCCGAAGTGCGTGAACGCTCCGAGCTGTGTCGAGACGCCCTCGCCGGCGTTGAGGCTCACCACGGGGATGCCGGCGTCGGTGGCCTTCTTGAGGACGTCCTTGAGGGCCTCCGGGGTGGCGAGGGTGACAGCAATGCCGTCAACCTTCTGGTCGATGGCCTGCTGGACGAGCTGGGCCTGACGCCCGGCTTCGGGGTCACTTGTGTAGAGGAGGTCAACATTGTCCTTCGCGGACGCTTCCTCAGCGCCCTTGCGGACGATATCCCAGAATGTATCGCCTGCTGCGGCGTGGGTGATGAGGGCCACCTTCATACGCGGAGTGCTTACGGCTTGCCCTCCGCCGGCCGCGTTGCCGCTGTCAGCGGGCTTGCCGCCGGTGCTTGAGCAGGCGCTGAGGGCCATCATCGGCACAACTGCCGCAACGAGAGCCGCCTTGCGCCAAGAAAAATTAGCCACGTTAATCTCCTTTGATCTCAGGTTCCGGGCTGCCACTCTGCAACCGCCGGAACACTGTCTACCTCGATCATGGTGATTCAACTCACGAATGTCAATAGTTTGTCCTGACATTAGGATGTTTTGACGTAGGGAGTCTGCTGCGGCCGCCCTAACATGCCGGCCGCGCCGTGGTCCCGCGAATAACCAGGGCGGGCTCAATCAGCTTGCGTTGCGGGCCAACCGCGGAGTCGTGAATGCGTGCAAGCAGCGCCTTGGCCACATCCACACCCACCAGATCACTTCGGTTGTCCACCGAGGTCAGCTCCAGATACCGCGACTTTGCCAGGGCTGAATTGTCGTATCCGATCACGGAGATATCCGCCGGGACCGTAAGCCCTCGCGCCTTAATGGCGCCCAAGGAACCCAAGGCCATGGTGTCGTTGGCGGCGAAGATGGCGGTGGTGTCCGGATAGTGGTCCAGCAGCCAGCATGTCGAGGCGTAGCCATCCTCCTCGGATGTTCCGCCCGACTCCCCCACAATCCGTGGTTCGGCGCCGGACTCGCTGAGCCGGGCGTGGAAACCCGCGCGCCGGTGCGCAGCGGCACCGCCGGATCCGGAAAGGTGACCGATCCGGGTGTGGCCCAGCCCCAGCAAATGGCTGGCGGCCATTCCGCCGCCACCGTCGTCGTCGTTGGTAATCAGGTCCGCGCCGGCCGGCACGCCATCGCGCCACCCGGCCACTACGGTCGGGACGCCCGCCCCGGCCAGCATTGTCGCGCTTGGCTCCGCCGCTATCACCAGCCCGTCAACGTGCATGGCAAGCAAGCCGTTGGCAGCTTCCTGGATGCGGTTCTCGCCGGGGCGGGAATCAGCCAGCATGACCTGATAGCCATGTTCCGTCAGCGCAGATTCCATCCCCCGCAGCAGATCAACGAACCACAGGTTCCGGTAGTCGTCGATCACCAGCCCGATGCTCTTCGTCCTGCTGCTGGCGAGCGTGGTGGCGGCGCGGCTGGGGCGGTACCCGAGGTCCGAGATGGCCGCCTGGACGGCTTCGCGACGCTTGTCGCTCACCCTCGCGGGGTTCTGCAGGACGAGTGAAACCAACGAGGGCGAGACCCCCGCCTGCTTCGCTACGTCATAGATCGTCGGGCGTCGTGCCTTGGGGCTGTGCAACGTCATCGGAGGTGCCTTTCGTGTCTGCCCTTGAGGATATCCGTAGAGTGATTGACAGGACATACATACATGGATACGCTCAGTGCCAGCGCACTAAATTGTAGCGCTACAAAATGCCGTTGGACCTTCCCGCCGCGGCTGAATTTCAAAGGAGAAATCAATGGCTGAAAGCCTAGGCGTCGCCGTCATCGGTGCAGGCATGGCCGGCAAGGCCCACGCTGCTGCGTACCGCACCGCGTCTGCCCTCTACAGCCCGGTACTTCCCCCGGTGCGCCTGGTCTCGATCGGCGACGTCAACGCCGAATTCGGCTCGTTGGCCGCCCGCCGTTTCGGATACGAGCGCAACGACACGTCATGGCAGGCAATCGCCGAAGCCGATGACATCGACGTCGTGAGCGTGGTCATCGCCAACTCGCTCCACCGCGAAGTCGTGGAGGGCCTGCTCGCTGCCGGCAAGCACGTTTTGTGCGAAAAGCCGTTGAGCGACTCCCTGGCAGACGCCCGCGCCATGGCCGAGGTAGCCCGCGCTGCTGAGGCTGGCGGAACGATCGCCCGCATTGGCTTCACCTTCCGCCGAACCCCCGGCATCGCCTACATCCGGGACCTCATCCGCAACGGCGTCCTCGGCAATGTCCTGCACTTCAGCGGCCGCTACTGGACCGACTACGGCTTCAGCCCCTCCGCTCCCATGAGCTGGCGCTACAAGGGCGGCCCCGGCTCCGGTGCGCTCGCCGACGTCGGAAGCCACCTGACGTACATCTCCGAGTTCCTCTGTGGCGACATTAAGTCGATCACAAGCGGCAGCCTCAGCACCATGATCGACAAGCGGCCCCTGCCGCTCGCGGCCGTGATGGGCCACGACCACGCTGCAGTCAGCGACACCTTCGAAGCCGTCGAGAACGACGACTACGCAGCATTCAACGCAGAGTTTGGAACCGGCGCCGGCAGCTTTGAAGTCTCCCGGGTTGCAGCCGGACACGCCAACAGCCTCAACTTCGAGGTGTTCTGCGAGAACGGTGCCGCCAAGTTTGACCAGCGCCGCCCCGCCGAAATCCAGCTGTTCCTCAACGACGGTTCCGGCAACGAGAACGGCTACCGCCAGGTCATCCTCGGCCCGGGACACCCCTACATCGCCGGCGGCCTCGCCATGGACGCCCCCGAAGTCGGCTTTGGCCAGAACGACGCCTTCGGCTACCAGGCCCGCGCGTTCCTCGAAGAGGTCGCCGGCCTCAGCGAGGAAGAGTCGCTCCCCCGCTGCGCCACGTTCGACGAAGGTGTGCGCAACATGGAACTGCTCGGCGCAGTCACCGAATCCGCCCTGAACAACGGAAAGAAGATCACGCTATGAGGCTCGGTGTCTACAACGCGGTCCTGCACGACCGGCCGCTTCCCGAAGCACTGAAGGTCATTGCGGATCTGGGCCTCACCGGCATCGAGATCAACACCGGCGGCTTTCTGCCCGCCGTGCACGTCCCCACCATGGACCAGATCCTGGAAAGCGACGCCGCCCGCGATGACTACCTGGCGGTCTTCGAGGGCACCGGTGTTTCCATCGCAGGCCTTAACTGCAACGGCAACCCGCTGCACCCCAACCGTGAGATCGGCGAGAAGCACGCCGAGGACATCCGCCGCTCCATCCGACTGGCGCACCGCCTCGGCCAGGACCGGGTAGTCACCATGTCCGGCCTGCCCGGCGGAGAGCCCGGCGCCTCCACCGTCAACTGGGTGGTCAACGCCTGGAATTCGGCCGCACTTGACGTGTTGGACTACCAATGGGGCGTGGCTGCGGAATTCTGGAAGGAAACCGACCGCCTGGCCGCTGACCACGGCGTCAAGGTGGCCCTCGAACTGCACCCGCAGAACCTCATCTTCAACACCGCCGACGTCCACAAGCTGATCGAGCTGACCAACGCAACGCATGTAGGCGTCGAACTGGATGCCTCCCACCTGTTCTGGCAGCAGATGGATCCGGTCGCCGTTGTGCGCGAACTCGGGCCGCTCGTGTTCCAGGCAGCAGCGAAAGATATCCGCGTAAACACCGAAAACGCTGCGCTCTACGGCGTGCTGGACAACAGCTTCCGCCGGCTCGCGCCGGAAGAAAACCGCACCAACCTCGGCGGCGACGAGTGGGCCAACGAGTGGCCCAAGAACTCTGCCTGGGACTTTGTGGCCCTGGGCCGCGGGCACAACACCGCCTATTGGACGGAGTTCCTCCGGGCCCTGCACGAAGTAGACCCGGAGATGCTGGTCAACATCGAGCACGAGGACGTTTCACTGGGCCGGATCGAGGGCCTGCAGGTAGCGGCCAAGGTGCTGCGGGACGCTGACGCCGCACTCAGGGCGTCGCTGAATCTGACGGCGTAGTCAGCCAACCGGTCAGCAATAGGCCTGTGACAGACGGCAAGGGGGCGGCGCGCACGCGTCCGCCCCCTTGCCGTCCCCGGATGGCCGGCCATCCCCAACAGAGGAGGAACAAAACATGCGTATTGGCATTGTCGGATACGGGGCAGGCGGCAGGTACTTCCATGCTCCGTTCATTGAAGCGGCCGAGGGAGCCGAACTGGTCGGCATTGTGGCCCGTTCGGATGCGAAAAGGGCGCAGGCGGAAGCGGACTTCCCGGGACTGCCCGTTTATGGGAGCCTTGCCGAGCTGCTCGACGCCGGCGTGGACGCGGTGACCATCACCGCCACACACCCGCCATGACCTGGTGATGGAAGCCATCGAAGCCGGCGTGCACGTTGTGGCCGACAAGCCCTTCGCCCCGAACGCGGAGGCTGCGCGTGTACTCGCCGAGGCCGCCACGCGGGCCGGCGTTGTCCTCAACGTCTACCACAACCGGCGCCGCGACGCGGATATCCTCACGCTCGCCAACGTGCTCGCCTCTCAGGGGAACTGGGTGAGACGTGGCGGGTGCACTCGACCATGGACCAGGACAACGCTGTCAGCCTTGAACTTGGTGCCAGCGGTGGACTCCTGCGGGACCTGGGCAGCCACCTGGTTGACCAGATGCTGTGGCTGCTGGGACCGGCGAGCCACGTGCACGCGACCCTGGACTGGACGGACCGTTTCGGCGAACGGACGGACTGCGGCTTTGTTGTCACCATGACCCACGTGTCCGGAACGGTCTCCACGGTGTCCGCCAGCAAACTCAACCATTCCACCACCCGGGAGCTGCGGGCCTACGGCAGCAGGGGCAGCTACATCGCCTCCGGCGCCGACGTTCAGGCGGACGCCCTGATGTCGGGGCGCCGTCCGATTGTGGAAGCGGCAACGTGGGGCATCGACGCGGCCGAAAACTGGGGCACCCTGTCAACGAGGGACGGCCGCGAGGCCATTGCCTCGGCACAGGGGAACTATGCCGGCTTCTATACCGAGTTCGCCCGCGCCGTCCGCGGCGACGCGCCTGAACCCGTTCCGGCGACGGAAGGAATCCGGACGCTGAAGGTGCTTGATGCGGCACGCCGCAGTGCGCTGGAGAACACGGTGATCGCGCTCTAGCACCCTCTCTCACTTCCTGCACGTTTTCCCCGAACCCTCTCTCACCGGGTGAGAGAGGGTTCGGGATTTTCCTGCAGGAAGTGAGAGAGCGTCCACGACCCCGCACACGGGGACAGGAGAACGCCCGACGCCGGCCGGCGTCGGGCGTTTTTGCGTCACCTTAGACGGACACGCCTGAGCGCTGCTTGAACAGGTGCTCCAGCTCCTCCAGGGATTTATCCTTGGTCTCCGGAACGACGCGTTTGACCCAGACAATGGCACACAGCTGCAGTGCCACGAAGATGAAGAACGTCGCCGAAACGCCGATCCACGAGACCATCTGCGGGAAGAAGAACCCAATCAGGAAGTTAATCATCCACAGCACAAAGACGCAGATGCCCATCGCGATGCCGCGGACGTGCATGGGGAAGATCTCGGACATGGTCAGCCACGTGACGGTGCCGATGCAGCCCTGCATTGAAGCCAGGAACGTCACCATGAACAGCAGCACAAGGTAGCCGCGCAACGTGCTCTCCGGTAGGAGCATGGAGACGAGCGCGATGGCCGTCAGGGACGTGGCGGTGCCGCACAGTCCCACGATCAGCATGGGCTTGCGGGGCACCCGCGTCATAAGATACATGCCGACGATCACGGCCGCCACGGACGTGACGCCATTGAGGACGTTGGCAATCAGGGCGCCTTGGTCGCCGAATCCGGACGAGGACAGGATGGACGTCCCGTAGTACATGATGGCGTTGACGCCGCTGATCTGGTTGATGATGGCCATGCCCAGGCCCACCACGAAGATCCTGCGGATCCACGGAACGGTGAGGTCCTTGAACGTGCCCAGCCTGGCCTGGTAGTCCTCCCGGGCTGCCTGCCGGACCTCGTCGAACTCCGCTGAGACGTCGCCGGCTGCGCGTGTGGACCGCAGTACCTCAAGGACGGCCCCGAAGCGACCGGCCGACGCCAGCCAGCGCGGGCTCTCCGGCAGGACCAGCATCCCGAACCACAGGACGACGGCCGGGAGCGTGGCGATGACCAGCATCCAGCGCCACACGTGCGTTTCTTCGGGGAAGGCGTTGCCGAGCACCGCATTAAAGGTGAAGGCCAGGAACTGGCCGGTGACGATCATCAGCTCGTTTTGCGTGACGATGCGGCCGCGTTGGGCCGCCGGCGACATTTCCGCGAGGTACACGGGGACAATCACGGAGGCGCCGCCCACGGCCAGGCCCAGGAAGGTCCGGGCCGCGATGAGCAGTTCCGTGCTCGGCGAGATGGTGCAGGCGATGGTGGCCATGACGAAGATCAGGGCCAGTCCCATGATGGTTTTGCGCCTGCCGAAGCGGTCCGAGAGCCGGCCTGCGCTGATGGCGCCGAAGGCCGCACCGAAAAGGAGCGTGGACGTGACCAGCCCTTCAGTGAGCGGCGTCAGTCCCAGGTCCCGCTGCATAAACGGCAGGGCGCCGTTGATGACGCCGGTGTCGTAGCCGAACAGGAGTCCGCCGAACGTGGAGAAGAGCGCCACCTTCCGCATGAACTTCTTCGGATTGGCCGGCTTGGACGGGTTGTTCGGCTTGGTGCTGCCGGGGGCGTCGGATTGGACTGTGCCGGGATTCGTCATGGTTCCTTTGTTTTGGTCCGTCTTCGCCGCCACTACTTGGCCTGGGCGACGTAGTTGCGCATCGTCTCCAGCTGGTAGCGGGACACGTCCTCGGCGTTGTCGTCTTCGGCGAAGACACTGGACACCATAACGGTGTTGTCCTTGTCCAGGAAGCCGATTTCCTTGAGCCCGGCGAAGAACTCGTCCCAGTTCACGTCGCCGTCGCCGATCTTCAGGTGCTGGTGCACACGCACGGCGTTTCCGGGCGGATTGGTGATGTAGCGCAGGCCGTGGGAGGCGTGGTGGTCCATGGTGTCCGAGACGTGGACCAGGCGCAGCCTGTCCCCGGCTGCCCGCATGATCTCTAGGGGCTTGTTGCCCATGTGGAACGAGTGCGAGGCCACGTAGACCATGCCGATGTTGGGCGAGTTGACGCCGCGGATGACGCGGATGGCGGCCAGGCCGTCTTCGACGAAGTCGTCCGGATGCGGGTCGATCAGGACATCCAGGCCCTCCCGCTCGATGATCGGCAGCAGCTCTTCCATGGAGCGGTAAAAGGCGCGCTCGGACTCTTCGGCCTTTTCGGGGCGACCGCTGAATTCGGTATTCATGGTGCTGACGCCAAGGTCCACGGCAATTTGGATGGCGCGCTTCCAGTAGCGGACCGCTGCTTCGCGGGCATCCTCATCCGGACCCGACCAGCGCAGCACGGGAAGCACCGACGCGATTTCGACGCCGGCATCCTTGCAGGCCTTATTCATCTGGGCCACGAGCTCATCGTCGGCTTTGGGGTGGTTGTAGAACGGGATCATGTCCGCATGCGGAGTCAGCTGCAGGTACTTGTAACCGAGATCGGCGGCCACGCGCGGAAATTCCAGCAGGCTGTGGCTGTGGTGGAACGGGGTGGGGTCCAGGGCGATTTTCATGGTCACTCCTTTGTGAATAAGTCAGTTGTCGACCCGAGTTTTTGTCCAGATAAAGCGCCGAAAAGGGCCTCAAAGTCGCTTTATCTGGACAAAAACTACGAGAGCGGGCGAGTCTTAGCTGTAGAGGTCCGGCTTGGTGTTCAGCCGGACCGTCACCTTTTCGCCCGACTTCTGGGCCTCGACGCCGGCCTCGCAGCAGGCTGCCGTGGCGTAGCCGTCCCAGGCGGTGGGTCCGCCGATTTCGCCGCGGAGCGCAGCGTCCACCCAGGACTGGATTTCGACGTCGTACGCCGCGCCGAAACGCTCTTCGAAGCCGGGGGTGACGTTGCCGCCCCAGCGGCCGGCGCTACGGGTGTACGGGCCCTTGTCGCCGCCGATGTTCACGATGCCGTCTTCAAAGGAGGCCTGGGTGGCCACCTCGTAGCCGAACTTGGCGTTGACGTAGATCTCGACGTCGGCCAGGACGCCGGACTCGGTTTCGAGCAGTACGTGCTGCGGATCGTGCTGGCCGGCCGGAGCGTTCTTCGTGGCCTTGCCCAGGCGGACCTGCACGGAGGTGATTTCCTCGCCGGTGAAGAAGCGGATGGCATCGAACTCGTGCACCACGGAGTCGTTGATGAGCATCTCGTTGGTGAAGCCGGCAGGGGTGGTCGGGTTGCGGTGCTGGTGGTGCAGCATCAGCAGCTCACCGAGGTCACGGTCGCGGATGATGGAGCCAAGGGCTGCGTATTCGGCGTCGAACCGGCGCATAAAGCCCACCTGGATGCGCTTGTGTCCCAGCGCCGTTTCGGCCTGGACAACTTTCCACGCACTTTCGGCGTCAGGGGTGAGCGGCTTTTCGCAGAGGATCGGCAAACCCTTCTCGAGCGCCTTGTACAGGATTTCCTCGTGGAGGAAGCCCGGCGTGGCGATCAGCACAGCGTTGACGTCGCCGTTGCTGAGCGCCTCTTCGGCGTCGGCCAGGGCCACTGCGCCCGGGATGCCTTCGATGGCTGCCTGGGCGCGGGCGAGGTCGACGTCGACGACGGCGGCCACTTCGGCGCCGTGGATGCGGGTGCTTAGCCGCTTGATGTGGTCGGCGCCCATGCGGCCCGCGCCGATAACGGCAACGCGGAGAGTATCAGTCATTGTTCTGTCCTTTAGGTATCAGGGGTACTAGCTGACCCTGGTGCGGGAGCCGCACGAGAGCAGGTAGTTGCGGGTGCGCTTGGCAATGGGCATCGGGACGTCGAAGGCCACTGGGTACATGTCCTGTTCCACGATGCCGAAGATCGGACGGTTGAGTCCTTCGACCGCCTCGACGACCGCACGCAGGTCCGGAAGACCGTTGGGCGGTTCGGTCATAACGCCGGCCAGGTTGGCAGCGGCCCACGTCATGTTTTCCTCGTTGACCTTCTTCAGGACCTCCGGGTTGATCTGCTTCAGGTGAAGGTAGCCGATGCGGTCCGGGTAGTTCTTGATCAGTTCCAGGCTGGAGGCCCCGCAGTATTCGGCGTGGCCGGTGTCCAGGCACAGGTTCAGGTACTTCGGATCGGTGGCGCCCAGGAGGGTTTCGATGTCCCGCTGCGCACCGACGTGCGAGTCAGCATGGGAGTGGAACTGCTGGTGCAGGCCGAACTCTTCCAGCAGGACCTTGCCCATGCGGTTGTGGCCGGCGAAGAGATCAGCCCACTGTTCGTCGCTCAGTTCGCCGTTTTCCACGGCCTCGCCCGTGACGTCGTCGCGCCACATGGCGGGGATGACCACGATGTGTTCGCCGCCCATGGCAGCCGTCAGTTCGGCAACCTTGCGGGCCGGTTCCCAGGCTTCGTCGTACTGCTTGGCGCCACGGTGGAAAGCCGTGAAGACCGTCCCTGCCGTGACCTTAAGGTCGCGGGCCTTGAGTTCCTCGGCGAGCCGGGTGGGGTCGTTCGGCAGGTACCCGTACGGACCCAGTTCGATCCACTTGTAGCCGGATTCGGCCACTTCGTCGAGGAACCGTTCCCACGGGGTCTGCTTGGGGTCGTCAGCGAACCAGACGCCCCAGGAGTCCGGCGCGGTGCCGATGATGAGTTTGTTCTCTTTGTCTGTCATGACAGCGTTGTCTTTCTGTGTTGTCGGGCCGGTAGGGTCGGGCGTGGATCAGTCCCGCCGTCCGCGCCCTTCGGAAGCATCGTCGGCCCGTCCAGGGACGGCGTCCTCTCCTACGGCCAGCTCGTCAGGGAGTCCCTCCGCGATTCCATCGTGCCGGACTTGGTGGCTGTCGTCGGCGTGGGAGGGGAAGTTGTAGGAGGCGCCGGAGGCGTGGGTGGGCTCGGGCCAGCGGGAGGTGACGACTTTGCCGCGGGTGTAGAAGGAGACGCCTTCGGGGCCGTAGATGTGCTTGTCGCCGAAGAGTGAGGCTTTCCAGCCGCCGAAGGAGTGGTAGGCGACCGGGACGGGCAGGGGCACGTTGATGCCGATCATGCCCACGGTCACGGAGCGCTGGAATTTGCGGGCGTTGGCGCCGGAGGAGGTGAAGATGGCGGTGCCGTTGCCGTAGGGGTTGGCGTTGATCAGGGCGATGCCTGCGTCCAGGTCCTCCACCCGGACCACGACGAGGACCGGTCCGAAGATTTCCTCCGTGTAGGCGGTCATTTCGGTCTTGACGTGGTCCAGGACGGTGGGGCCGACCCAGAAGCCTTCCTCGTGGCCGGGGACCACCAGGTCGCGGCCGTCCACCACCATCGCCGCTCCCGCGGCTTCGGCTTCGGTGACGATCCGGACGATGCGTTCCTTGGAGGCCGGGGTGATGACCGGGCCCATTTCGGCGTCGGGTTCGGTGCCGTTCTTGACCTTGACGGCGAGGGCGCGCTCTTGGACCTTTTTGACCAGCAGGTCCGCGGCGTCACCGACGGCGACAGCAACGGAGATGGCCATGCATCGTTCGCCGGCCGAGCCGAAGGCGGCCGCAGCGAGGTGGTCTGCCGCATTGTCCAGGTCCGCGTCGGGCATGATGATCGCGTGGTTCTTCGCACCACCGAGGGCCTGGACCCGCTTGCCGTGCTTGGTAGCGGTTTCGTGGACGTACTGGGCGATCGGCGTGGAGCCAACGAAGGAGATGCCGTCCACGTCCGGGTGGGTCAGGAGCCCCTCCACGGTTTCCTTGTCGCCGTGCAGGACCTGGAAAACGCCGTCGGGCAGGCCGGCCTGCTTCCACAGCTTGGCCAGCAGCATCGAGGCGGACGGGTCGCGCTCGGAGGGCTTGAGGATGAAGGCGTTGCCGGTGGCGATGGCCATCGGGGCCATCCACAGCGGCACCATCACGGGGAAGTTGAACGGGGTGATCCCGGCGACGACGCCGAGCGGTTCGCGGAAGGAGAAGACGTCGATGCCGGTGGAGACCTGGTCGGAGTAGTCGCCCTTGAGCAGGGTCGGGATGCCGCAGGCGAACTCGATGACCTCCAGGCCGCGGCCGATCTCGCCCTTGGCGTCGGAGAGGACCTTGCCGTGTTCGGCGGTGATCAGCTCGGCGAGCTCGCCAACATGGGACGCGACGAGCTCGCGGAACTTGAACAGGACGGCGGTGCGCTTGGCCAGGGAGATGTCACCCCAGCTGTCGGCGGCGGCACGGGCAGCGGCAACAGTGGCATCGAGGTCCGCCCGGTTGGCCAACCGCAGCTCGCCGGAGACGGCGCCCGTGGCCGGGTTGTAGACCGGCTGGGTGCGGGTGCCGACGCCTGCGGTTTCCGCGCCGTTGATGAAGTGGTTGATGGTGGTTATCTCAGTTGTGACAGTCATGGCGACTCTTCCTTGAGTTGTAAAGCTTGCGGGTGTCGAGGAGGGTGTCAGCCCAACAGCTTGCGCTGGCGGCTCTTGTGGTCGGTGTAGGTCTTGAAGGCCTGCTGCGTGGAGTCGAGGTCTGAGACTTGGGAGACGGGAACGTCCCACCATGATTCGGAGCTCGGAGCGTCCAGCAGTGGATCGGATTCAACGTGGATCAAAATGGGCCCACTGCGTTCAGGCGCGGCCTTGGCGTCCCGGACGGCCTGCTCGAGTTCGGCGATGACCTTCTCCCCCGGTTCGATCCGGATCACCTTCACGCCGAGGCTTTCGGCGTTCAGGGCCAGGTCCACCGGAAGGGTTTCGCCTTCGTCGAAGCTGTGCTGTTCCTCGTTCAGGACGCGGTACTGGGTGCCGAAACGCTGCGAACCGAGGGATTCGGACAGCGATCCGATGGAGGCGTAGCCGTGGTTCTGGATCAGCACGACGATCAGCTTGATGCGTTCGGCGACGGCGGTGACCATCTCGGTGTGCATCATCAGGTAGGAGCCGTCCCCCACCATGACCACAACGTCCCGGGCCGTGCCGCCGGCGGCGGCTTCAGCCAAGGCGGCGCGCTTGACGCCCAGCCCGCCGGGGATTTCGTAGCCCATGCAGGAGTACGCGTATTCCACGTGGTAGCCGAAGGGGTCCCGGACGCGCCACATCTTGTGCAGGTCACCGGGCAGGGAGCCCGCAGCGCAGATGACGACGTCCGCCGCGTCCATGGCCCGGCTGGTCGCGCCGATAATCTCGTTCTGGGCCGGCAGCGGCGTGAACCGGGTGTCGAACGCTTCATCGACCGTGGCGTCCCAGCGCTTCTTCTCCGCGGCGATCGTCGCTTCGAGGTCCGCACCGACGCGGTACCCGCCCAGAGCCTGGTTCAGCTTGACCAGTGCCTTGCGGGCGTCCGCGACGATCGGCAGCGAGGTGCCGTGCTTGTACGCGTCGATGGCGGCGACGTTGATGTTGATGAACTTTACGTCGGGGTTCTGGAACGCGGTCCGCGAGGCGGTGGTGAAGTCCTCATAGCGGGTACCGATGCCGATGATCAGGTCCGCCTCGGCAGCGATGGCGTTGGCCGCCGTCGTGCCCGTGGAGCCGATGGCACCGAGGGAGAACTTGTGGTCCCACGGCAGGACGCCGACGCCGGCCTGGGTGTTGCCCACCGGGATGCCCGTCATCTCAGCAAATGCAGCGAGTTCCTCGTTGGCGTAGGCGTACAGCACGCCGCCGCCGGCGATGATCAGCGGGCGTTTCGCGGCACGGATGGCCTCGGCGGCGCGACGGATGTCCTCGTCGTCGGCCTCGGGGCGGCGGATCCGCCACTCACGCTCGGCCAGGAACTCCTCAGGCACGTCGAAGGCCTCGGCCTGGACATCCTGCGGCAGCGAGATAGTGACGGCACCGGTTTCGGCCGGATCCGTCAGGACCCGCAGGCCGTGGTGGAACGCCGAGAACAACTGCTCCGGGCGGGTCACCCGGTCGAAGAACTTGGACAGCGGCCGGAACGCGTCGTTGACCGTGATGTCATAGGCGTAGGGCTGCTCCAGCTGCTGCAGGACCGGGTCCGCGGCGCGCGTGGCAAAGGTGTCACTGGGCAGCAGCAGCACCGGCAAGCGGTTGGTCGTGGCCAGCGCCGCCCCGGTGAGCAGGTTCGAAGATCCCGGACCGATCGAGGTGCTGATCGCAAACGTCTGCCGGCGCCGGGTGTGCCGGGCATAACCGACAGCCTGGTGCACCTGTGCCTGCTCGTTGCGGCCCTGGTAGTACGGCATGATCGTGGGGTCCGCGGCCTGGTACTGCTTCAACGCCTGGCCAACGCCGGCAACGTTGCCATGCCCGAAGATGCCGAACGTCCCCGGAATCAGCCGCTCCCGGTAGTCCTCGGTGCCGATGCGGTCCACCGTGTACTGCCGGGAAAGGTACTCAACGACGGCCTGGGCGACTGTCATTCTGCGTGTTGCTGTTCCCATGGGGCTTACTCCGATACTTTCGCTGATGACTGCAGCGCGGGCGTCTTGAGCAGCGAGGCGGCGGTGGCGACGGCGCCGGCCACATCGCCGTCCTGCGGGTACAGCAGCGTCCGGCCTACGGTGAGGCCCTGGACGCCGGGCAGGGCCAGTGCGGCCTGCCAGCTGGCGAAAACCTCATCCTGGGTGCCTTCCGGGTCCCCGCCGAGGAGCACGGTGGGCAACGTGGTTGCCGCCATGACGCGTTCCATCTCGGCCACCACGGGCAACTTCATCCAGGTGTAGGCACTCGTGGAGCCCAGGCTCTGGGCGATCGCGATGGACTTGATGACGGCGTCCGGGGTGAGGTCGTTGCGGACCTTGCCGTTGGCGTCCCGGACAGACAGGAACGGTTCCACCATGGCGATCAGCTTGCGTGCGGCGAGCGAGTCGACGGCCCGCGCCGTGGCTTCCAGCGCGGAGGCGGTGTCCGGGTCGCCCAGGCAGATGCGGGTCAGCATCTTGCCGCCGTCTGCGCCCAGGGCTTCCAGGGCTGCGGCCGTGTGGCCGGTGAAACGGTCATCGATTTCATTGACGAGCCCCGCCAGGCCACCGCGGTTCATCGAGCCGAAGACAAGCTTGCCTTCCAGTGCCCCCAACAGGAGCAGGTCATCCATGATGTCCGGGGACGCCAGGACACCGTCCACGGCGGGATGTGCCAAGGCAATCTGCAAGCGGTCCAACAAATCGCGGCGGTCCGCCATGGCCACTGGATCATTTCCCACGGAGAGGGCTCCGCGGGCCGGGTGGTCGGCGGCAACGATGAAGTTCTGCACGCCATACTTCAACCCCGGATGGCGGCGGCGGGTGGCTGCCGCGCGGGCAACGGCATCGGGGTCTTGGAGCCGGAGGGCGCTGAGGTGCTGGTAGCGGCGGGGATCGTTGGCGCTCAAGACGCTGCTCCTTCGGAAACTGTGGTGTGGGACGGGCGTGAAGCGGCGGCACCGGCCAGGGCAGGTACCAAACGGCCGCGTTCGGCCAGCAGCGAGGTGACTTCCTCCGGCGTCGGCATGGCGTCGGCGCAGGAAAGACGGGAGGCCACAATGGCGCCGGCTGCGTTGGCGTAATCCAGGACCTGGGCCAGCGGCCAGCCGGACAGCAGTCCGTGGCAGAAGGCTCCACCAAATGAGTCGCCGGCACCGAGGCCGTTGACGGTTTGCACCGGGACCGGCGCGGAGACTACGCGTTCGGTGCGGGTCTTTGCCATCACGCCTTCCGGCCCAAGCTTGACGACGGCGATCTCGACGCCGGCGGCCAGCAGCCGGTCGGCCTGCTCGTCAGGGGTTCCTTCGCCTACGGCGACGGCACATTCCTTGTCGTTGCCGATAGCCACGGTGACGTGCGGCAGGATCTTTGCAACCTCGGCCCGGGCTTCCTCTTCGGAGGCCCAGAACATGGGCCGGTAGTCCAGGTCCAGGATGGTGTACTGGCCTTCCTTGAGACCGGTCCGCGGACGGGCAGCGTGGGCGGCCAGGTGGGCCTCGCGGCTGGGCTCCTGGCACAGGCCAGTCACCGTCGACCAGAAGATTCCGGCCTCGCGGATGGCTTCGAGGTCCAGCTCCGCGGCCTTGATCTGCAGGTCAGGCGCCGTGGGGAAACGCCCATAGAAGTAGAGCGGAAAATCATCCGGCGGCATAATGGCGCAGAACGTCACCGCGGTGGGCCATTCCTTCACCGGCGTAACGAATGTATCGTCCACGTTGAACTTGCGCAGTTCACGGTGGAGGTATTTCCCGAAGGCGTCGTCGCCGGTGCGCGTGATCACGCCAGCATTGCGGCCATGCCGCGCCGCGGCCACGGCCACATTGGACGGGGAACCTCCGAGGTACTTTCCGAAGGACGTGACGTCCTCCAGATCCACCCCGATGTCGTTCGGGTAGATATCAACACTGATGCGCCCGATCGTGAGCAGTTCGTGGGTCACGGTAATCGCGGACCTTTCTGGTTTGAGCTCCATACCCCTGTACAGCAAGAGCTAGAGCTCCGGTTCCTGGCCGGGCCCCCGTGAGCGGGGCCACAACAACTACCTTGCCCTAGAATCATTGTCCTGTCAAAGGTTTGTACTGACATATTTACAACCTGCATAAGGGCTGACTTGGCGCCCTTAGGATTACTTCCGGGGGACCGCGAGTTCGCCCGTGACATACTGTGCCCGCCCGAAGCCGAACGACCAGTCATCGGCGGAATTCTCCACATATCCGATAAATACGTCCTCGCCGGCAATATCAAGTTCGGCCAGCCGGTCAGCGATCGCGGCGAAGAGGGATTGCTTGGCCGCCTGGCTCCGGCCGCCTTGCGTAAAGATCTGGATCATCACCACATCAGGGGTGCGATCGAAGCCGAGCCCCGCATCCTGGGCGACGATCTGGCCCTGCGGATGCTCCGCAAGGACGTGGAAATAGTCCCGCTCGGGGATGGCATACTCCGCGAGGATGGCATCGTGGATACCCCGACTCAGGCGCTGCAGCTGTTCGGAACTGCGCCCTTGATTAACATCGATTCGTACCAGTGGCATTTTCATCTCCCTAAAGCTTGTCCTGACATACTAACAAACTTTAGGGATGGACGGCAAGGAAATCCCCAGAAACCCCTTCCGCACAGGCCGGGTCAGCGGTATGGTTAAACAACCAGATAGTTGATCAATGAATTGGTTGATTACCGACTCAGAAAGGTCTGCACCACGATGAACCCCGACGACGGCACCTTGGACTCGGCCTTTATGGCCCTGGCCGACCCCGTGCGGCGGCGGATCATCGCCCGGCTCAGCCGCGGGCAGGCAACAGTCAACGAATTAGCGGAACCCTTTGCGATCACCAAACAGGCGGTCTCGAAGCACATCCAGGTCCTCGAGCAGGCCGGGCTCGTCACCCGCAGCAGGGAAGCCCAGCGCCGGCCCGTCCACCTGAATCCCGCACGGCTGGAGGCACTCACAGCGTGGATCGACCAGTACCGGCTGGTCCGCGAAGAGCAGTTCCGCAGCCTGGACGCCGTGCTCCGTTCCAATGCCGCCACCGGCGGCGCACACCCGAAGGAATCATCATGAGCAATCCCCTGAACCTCACCGTTCCTGAAGGACTCCCGTTCATCGATTTTGAGCGCGAGTTCGACTTCCCCGTTGCGGAGGTGTTCCGCGCCCACAAGGACCCCGCCCTGATCACCCAATGGCTCGGCCCGCGTGGCATGAAGATGGAAATCAACCACTTCGATTTCCGGACCGGCGGCAGCTACAGCTACCTGCACACGGGGCCCGACGGCGTGCCATACGAGTTCAGCGGCGTTTGTCACACCGTCCGGGAGAACGAATTCGCCATCCAGACCTTCGAATTCGGCGGCTATCCGGACGTCGTCAGCATCGAGTTCCTCACCTTCGAGGACCTCGGCAACGGCCGTTCCCGCGTCCGTGGCCACTCCGTCTACCCCACACTCGAGGCCCGTGACGGCATGGCGCAGTCCGGCATGGAGGGCGGCATGACCGAAGGCTACGAGCGGCTCGACGAACTGCTCAGCGGCGCCAAGGTCTAGGACAGGCCCTAAACGCGTACGACGACGGCCGGTTACCTTTCCGAAAGAAGGTAACCGGCCGCTGTCACACCGGTGGTCGAGCCTGTCGAGACCCGCCGCCACACCGGTGGTCGAGCCTGTCGAGACCCTAGTGTGTGCTTTCCTAGCCGTTGAACTCCGCCGGGTGCGGACCGGTGCGGCCGTCCCGCTCCAGGCCGTCGATGACCGACAGTTCCTCGGCTGTCAGGTCGAAGCCGAAGACGTCCAGGTTCTCCCGGATCCGCTGCGGAGTTACGGACTTGGGGATGATGATCCGGCCCTGCTGCAGGTGCCAGCGCAGAATGGCCTGCGCGGGGCTCACACCATGCCTTGCCGCGATGGACGCGACGGCCGGATCCGCCAGCACGGCACCCTGGGCGAGCGGGCTCCAGGCCTCCGTGGCGATCCCGTGAGCGGCGTTGAAGCCTGCAATGTCCCGCTGCTGCAGGGCCGGGTGGAGTTCAATCTGGTTGATGGCCGGGACCGTGCCGCCCAGGTCAATGACCTTCTGCAGGTGTTCGGGGAGGAAGTTGGAGACGCCGATGGCCCTGGCCCTGCCGCTGGCCAGCAGGTGCTCCAGCGCCCGCCAGGATTCGAGGTACAGGCCGGTCGCCGGTGCGGGCCAATGGATGAGGTAGAGGTCCAGGTAGTCCAGTCCCAGCTTGTCCAGGCTGGCCTCGAACGCAGCGAGCGTGGCGTCGTAGCCGAGATCGGCCACCCACAGTTTGGACGTAATGAACAGCTCTTCCCGGTCGATGCCCGACTCGGCGATGGCGCGTCCGGTACCTACCTCATTGCCGTAGATGGCTGCGGTATCGATGCTCCGGTAACCAGCAGCAAGCGCGTGGCTGACCGCGGCAGTGGTGTCGTCGTCGGACACCTGGAAGACGCCGAACCCCAGCTGCGGCATCCGCACGCCGCTGTTGAGGGTGATCTCGGGGATGGACGTGCTGATGGGGGTGGAAGTCATGGGTTCTCCTGTTGCAGGTTGAGGATTGAGGTTTGAAGGATTAGTGCAGGACGGCGACGGGCTCTGCGGCCACGCGTCCGCCGGGGGCAGAGGATGCCTGCCGGACGGCCCGCTTGGCTCCGGTGGCGGCGATGATCTTCACCACGAGCCCCAGCAGGGCGATGCCCGCGCCGGCCCAGATAGGCGAGGTGTAGCCGAGTCCGGCGGTGATGGTCACTCCGCCGAGCCAGGCACCGAGGGCGTTGCCGACATTGAACGCACCGATATTGGCGCCGGAGGCGAGGGTGGGGGCGCTGGAGGCGTACTTCATCACGCGCATCTGCAGTCCCGGCACGGTGGAGGCCGCGAAGCCGGAGACCTCGGTGAGCGTGAAGGCGATGTACGTGAAGGCGCCGAACATACCGCCGTAGCCGAGGATCGTGACGAGGATGGAGAGCCACACCTGGCCGGGCGCGCAGTTCACTGCGCAGGGTTCCGGGCGTGGTGTCCCCATGGCCGGTCTCGGAACCAGCGCGAGGATTCCCGCCAGGGCGATGACCCCGATGACGGTGATGGCCCAGAACGTCGAGCGCCAGCCTGCGGCCTGTCCCAGCATGGTGCCGAACGGCACGCCCAGGACGTTGGCGGCGGTGAGCCCGGTGAACATGATGGCGATGGCGCCGGCCTTTTTGGTGGGGGCAACCATGTCCGCGGCCACCACGGCTCCGATCCCGAAGAAGGCACCGTGCGCCAAGGCGGCGATGATCCGGCCGATCATCATCATCCCGTAATCGGGAGCGATGGCGGAGACCAGGTTGCCGGCGATGAACAGCACCAGCAGGACGGCGAGAACGGGCTTGCGTTCGAAGCGGGTCACCGCCGCGGTCAGCACCAATGCGCCGACGACGACGGCGAGGGCGTACCCGGAGATCAGCCAGCCTGCCGTGGCTTCGCTGACCAGGAAGTCGGCGGCAACCTCGGGCAGCAGGCCCATGATCACGAACTCGGTGAGTCCGATGCCGAACCCGCCAAGGGCGAGGGCTATCAGGCCAATGGGCATGTGGATGCTCCTTTGAAAACTGTACGGAATGAGATAGGACGCGTAAGCTAGTAGTTGCAGACGCGTTATTTATTGTTGCGCAAGCAGATACACCGCGCAAGCAACTATTATCGATTGTGCTCCGCCTCACGCCACCAGGCGGCTGGAGCACCCGCGAGAGGAAAGACAGATGGGCATCAAGGACGACGCCGTGGAGGTCCGGGCACAGGGTTGGCGCACGCTCACGGCGCTGCACGGCCTGATCGAGGGTGAGCTGGAACGCTCCCTGCAGGCCGAATCAAAGCTGTCAGTGGTGGAGTACACCGTGCTGGATGCGCTCAGCCGCCAGGACGGCTGGCACATGCGCATGCAGCAGCTCGCCCGGGTCACCGCGCTCAGCGCCAGCGCCACCACCCGGCTGGTCAACAGGCTTGAGGACCGCGCCCTGCTGACCCGGATTCTCTGTGCGGACGATCGCCGTGGCATCTACACCGAGCTCACGCCCAGCGGCATCGGCCTGCTGGAGGAAACCCGGCCGGTCCATGACGCCACGCTGGAACGCGCCCTGGCGGAGGCCCAGGAGATTCCCGAGCTGGCCGCGCTGGTGGACGCACTCCCCCGGCTGCACGCGAACGCCTAGTTTCCGCCCACCCTCCGAGTACGACGGCGGACGGTCACCTTCCGGAAGAAGGTGACCGTCCGCCGTCGTACTTAACCAAAAAACGCGGGACCACCTCCGTCCGATGAGGACGGCAGGTGACCCCGCGCTGTACTTTTTGGTGCTAGAGCGTTGCGAAAACTTCGCGCAGCAGCTTGGCGGTCTCGGACGGCGTCTTGCCGACCTTCACGCCTGCAGCCTCGAGGGCTTCCTTCTTGGCCTGGGCGGTTCCGGCGGAACCGGAGACGATGGCGCCGGCGTGGCCCATGGTCTTGCCTTCCGGAGCGGTGAACCCGGCAACGTAGCCAACAACCGGCTTGGTGACGTGTGCCTTGATGTAGTCGGCAGCGCGTTCTTCAGCGTCGCCACCGATTTCGCCGATCATCACGATCGCCTTGGTCTCGGGGTCAGCCTCGAACGCGGCCAGGGCGTCGATGTGCGTGGTGCCGATGACGGGGTCGCCGCCGATGCCGATCGCGGTGGAGAAGCCCAGGTCGCGCAGTTCGTACATCATCTGGTAGGTCAGGGTACCGGACTTGGAAACCAGGCCGATGGGGCCTTTGCCCGTGATGTTGTTCGGCGTAATGCCAACCAGCGCCTCACCCGGGGTGATGATGCCGGGGCAGTTCGGGCCGATGATGCGCGTGACCTGGTTGCCGTCGGCGTCAACCGTGGACTGGGCCAGTGCCCAGAACTCGGCGGAATCCTGGACCGGCACACCTTCGGTGATGACGACGACCAGGCCGATGCCGGCTTCGATGGCTTCAACAACGGCGTTCTTGGTGAACGCCGGCGGGACGAAGACGATGGAGACGTCGGCGCCGGTTTCAGCCATGGCTTCCTTGACGGTGCCATAAACGTTGATTTCGGTGTCGCCGTGCAGGACCGTGGTGCCGGCCTTGCGGGCGTTGACGCCGCCAACAATGTTGGTGCCGGCCTTCAGCATCAGGGCGGTGTGCTTGGTGCCTTCGCCGCCGGTGATGCCCTGGACGATGACCTTGGAGTCCTTGTTCAGATAGATAGACATGGTGCGTCCCTTTACTTAGCTGCGTTGGCGAGCTCGGCGGCCTTGTCGGCGCCCTCGTCCATGGTGGCGGCCAGGGTAACCAGCGGGTGGTTGGCCTCGGCCAGGATGCGGCGGCCTTCTTCAACGTTGTTGCCGTCGAGGCGGACTACCAGCGGCTTGTTCGCGTTGTGGCCCAGCTCGGCCAGCGCGCCGACGATGCCCTTGGCGACGGCGTCACACGCGGTGATGCCACCGAAGACGTTCACAAACACGGACTTGACCTGCGGGTCGCCCAGGATGACGTCGAGGCCGGCAGCCATGACCTCGGCGGAAGCTCCACCGCCGATGTCCAGGAAGTTGGCGGGCTTGACGTTGCCGTGGTTTTCACCGGCGTAGGCAACAACGTCCAGGGTGGACATGACCAGGCCTGCACCGTTGCCGATGATGCCCACTTCGCCGTCCAGCTTGACGTAGTTCAGGTCCTGCGCCTTGGCCTTGGCCTCGAGCGGATCGGCAGCGTCCTTGTCTTCAAGGAGGGCGTGCTTGGCGTGGCGGAACTCGGCGTTCTCGTCGAGGGAGACCTTGCCGTCCAGTGCCACGATGTCGCCGGCGCCGGTCTTGACCAGTGGGTTGACCTCAACCAGGGTGGCGTCTTCCTTCTTGAAGACGTCCCAGAGCTTGAGGATCACGGCGGCGACTTTGCCGCGCAGTTCCTCATCGAAGCCTGCAGCTGCAACGATTTCGTCAGCCTTGGCCTGGTCGATGCCCACAGCGGGATCGATGGCGATTTTGGCGAGCGCCTCAGGGCGTTCGACGGCGAGCTGTTCGATTTCCATGCCGCCTTCTACCGAGCACATGGCCAGGTAGTTGCGGTTGGCCCGGTCCAGCAGCACGGAGAAGTAGTACTCCTCGGCAATGTCGGCACCCTGGGCAATCATCACCTTGTTAACGGTGTGGCCCTTGATGTCCATGCCCAGGATGTTGGTGGAGTGCTCAAACGCCTCATCGGCGGTTTTGGCAACCTTGACGCCGCCAGCCTTACCGCGGCCACCGGCCTTAACCTGGGCCTTAACGACAGTTACGCCGCCGATTTTCTCGGCAGCTGCCTTTGCTTCTTCTGGGGTGTACGCCACGATGCCGGCAAGCACGGGTACACCGTGCGCCTCGAACATATCGCGCGCCTGGTATTCAAACAGGTCCACGGTTTAGTGTCCTTCTACGTCGAAGTAGTTTCTGTACAGTCGGGCACCGCCGAAGACGATGACCGGGCTGCGGATTGCCTGCACCTGCGGCCAGTTCGGAAACGGGCCCCACTGCGCAATGCTCCATTCGGAACTCTAGTCCTCTCTGAGGACCGGCCCGTTCCACAGTACCGCTTATGTGAGTAACGACACTATTCTATGGAGCGTAGAAAAACCCCTAGATTACGGGGTTTTTGAGGCCTCTGCGGGTGCCGGAGAAGCTGTTGCCGCTTCCTTGGAAATAAGTTCGTAGCGGTCCCGGGCCACAAAGAACCCGACGCCGGCCGAGACGTTTCCGCATGCCACGCCGCCGTTGTAGGCGGCACAGCGCAGCCCGTTCCGTTCCAGGTTCTGGCCCTCGGCGAGGACCGGCAGTTCCGTCAGCGGACCGGCCCTATTCCCCTTGGGTCCGTACGCTGCCTCCATTTGTGTGACGCCGGAACGGCACTCCCCGTACGTTGCCTTGTCCGGGCTGAGCAGCGCCGTCCCGCCCAGATAGCCCAGGCCGGTGCCAGCGCAGTCGTCCCTGATGTCGCCCGCGGCAGGTTTGGGGTAACCGGCAAGCTCACAATGCGCCACGGGGACGGTGGCGAGCTTGTTGTTGGCCGCGTCGCTGAAGCTGTTCGACTCATACGGGAGGTTGAGGTGTTCCCCACGGGCCGACGTCAGGGAACACACGATGTTCCGGTCCTCCGTGATGAAGGACAGGACGTCGCCGCTGGCCCTGAACGCGGCGGGGTCGGCCAGCGCTGCCTGTTCGAGTTGCTCCATTGCCGGCAGCGGCGGCGGCACCGCGTACCCCGGGTCCTCTGTGGTGATGCTGCAGGCAGTGCCTGCCAGCAGGAAGAAGGCGGCCAGGATCCCCAATACAGTCCGTCTCATGGCCTCCATTATGCCCCGGTAGCGGCCTCAGCCCGGTGTGCGCCTGCCCGCGGCCTCCACTACTGCGGCAGCAGCTTCAGCGGGATCCTCACCCTCGAACTGCTCCTGCATCTTCCGTGCGCGGCTCTTCCAGCCGGGATCCGCCAGGACCTTTCCCACTGCAGCGGCGATGTCGGCGGGCCTGGGTGACTCCGTTCTGAGGTTAATACCGACGCCGGCGTATTCCACCCGGGCGTTAACATCACTCTTGCCCTCGTTGATGCCCGACACCACCAACGGAACACCCTTGGACAGGCTCAGCTGCACACCGCCAAATCCACCGTTGGTGATGAAGACATCCGTAAAATCAAAGACCTCGGCGAAGTCCACGTAGTCCCGCACCACCACGTTGGGCTGCGCGTAGCGGGCTTTCAACGCCTCGGTGCCGTGCCCGCCGGTCGCGACGATGACCAACGCATCCATGTCCTTGACCGCGTCAAGCGCCGGAACGATGAGTTTGTCCTGATCGAGGTTGTCCACAGTTCCCTGGGTTACAACAAGTGTGGCCGGATACGACCGGGGAAACCCGCCGTCCCCGCCGTCCCCGCTGGACCCGCTGGACCGGGTGGCGGCCTGTCCAGGCGTCCGGTACGGCAAGAGCGCACCGACGTAGTGCACTTTGGGGTTGACCCGGCGCCGCGGGAAATCGAGGGATTCCGGGCCGGTCTGGATAATGGCGGCCGAGCACCGATAAGGTTCGTCCGTCAGCCGGCCTTCCCGCGGAACAGCCTGGCCGTAGGCGGCGTGCTGCCGGCGGTAGCTTTCGCTGGCCGGCCGCAGGATGACCTTGTCGGACAGCAGCCCCGCCAGGCCTTGGACCGCCTTCTCCACGGGATTGCGGGGCGGCCGGAACCCGAAGAAGAGCGGTGGTACCTGCCGGTCGCTTTCCATGTTGGGGATCGCGACAAAATTCACCACCGGCTTGCCCATCAGATGGGAGAGGAGACGGTGAATAAACATGGAGCTGTCCACCACGGCAACATCGAAGGGATACTGCTGCGCGGCTTCACGGATGTCCTCGAAGAAGTGGCTGACGTTGCTGGCGAATATTTTCTCGCCGTCGAAGCCGATAGCCCGTGGGCCCTTGAGCTTGGCCCGCTCCGGGTAGAGCTCATTGAGGTTGTCCGCGCGGTGCTCGGTGGCTCTGAGGAAGGGGAAATGCTGGATTCCCATTCCTCCGAGCCTGTCTGCATAGACGGGACCCGTATACCAGGCCACCTCGTGGCCGCGGCCCTTGAGCCGCATCGCCACGCCCGTCATGGGGTTGAAATGGCCGTCAATGGCCTGGCTGGCGAACAGGATCTTCACGGTGGCGCCCCCGAATCTGCTGTGCTCAAGTGGCCTGCGCTTCACCGGTTTTCCGGCTTCACCGATTTCCCGGCTACGGGCGCGTTCCTGAACTGTAAGCCCGCAGGGGTGCCCGGACAAGGGCAAGCGTGGCTAGGCGTCGAGCTTCGTGAGCGGCGCGTACCGGAGCAGGAGGCGCTTCTCGCCTACGTCGAACTTCACCTTGGCGACCGTCTTATCCCCCGCGCCTTCCAGCGCCAGCACCGTGCCGTTGCCGAAGCTGGTGTGGTTGACCTTGTCGCCCACACTGACGGCCACAATCTCCTTCTGCGGCTGGACCCGGTTCTTGGCGATGGCCGCGGGAACGTCCGCGTTGAAGCCTGCCGACGAGTCGGCGGCCGCACCGCGGGACGTGCCGGCGCCCCAGAAGGATCCGCCGTACCGGCTGGAGCCGATCGTCGCACTGCTCCCCCACCCGCCGGACTGCTTGCTGGTGCCTTCGCGTTTCCACTCCAGCAGCTCGGCGGGAATTTCCTCGAGGAACTGGCTGGCCGGGTTGTACTGGCTTTGGCCCCACATGCTGCGGACTTCGGACCGAGTGACGTAGAGGCGCTTGCGCGCGCGGGTCAGACCCACGTAGGCCAGCCGGCGTTCCTCGGCGAGTTCCTTGGGGTCCGTGGCCGAGCGCTGGTGCGGGAACAGCCCGTGCTCCATGCCGGTCAGGAACACCACCGGGAATTCGAGTCCCTTGGCGGTGTGGAGGGTCATCAGCGTGACCACCCCGAGGCGTTTGGCTTCCGCCACGGCGGCGTCGATGTCCGCGCCCGGCGCATCCGGGATCTGGTCGGCATCAGCCACCAGGGACACCTGTTCCAGGAAAGCGCCCAGGGACCCTTCCGGGTTCTCCTGTTCGTATTCACGTACGACGGCGACGAGTTCCGCCAGGTTCTCCACGCGGGACTCGTCCTGCGGATCAGTGCTGGAACGCAGCCCGGCAAGGTAACCGGTCTGTTCCAGGACGGCCTCCAGCGCAGCGGCGGCGCCGGAACCGGAGGCAACCTCTGCGAGGTCTCCCAGCAGTTTCACAAACCCGAGGACAGCGTTGACGGAACGGGTGGCCATGCCGGGGGCTTCTTCAGCCCGCCGGGCGGCGGCCATAAATGACATCCGTTCGCGCTGGGCCAGCGCGGCCACGGCACCTTCGGCGCGGTCACCAATGCCGCGCTTGGGTTCGTTGAGCACCCGGCGCAGGTTGACGTCGTCGTCCGGGTTCACCAAAACCCGGAGGTACGCGAGGGCGTCCTTGATTTCCTTGCGGTCGTAGAACCGCGTGCCGCCCACCACCTTGTACGGCAGGCCAACCCGGACCAGCACGTCCTCAATGGAACGGGACTGCGCGTTGGTGCGGTAGAAAATGGCAACGTCACCGGGGCGGAGGTTGTCCTCGTCCTGGAGCCGGTCAATCTCCTTGGCAATGAACTGGGCCTCGGCGTGCTCGTTCTCGCCCACGTAGCCGATGATCTTGTGGCCCTCGCCCTCGGCGGTCCACAGCCGCTTCTCGGGGCGGTTGGGGTTGCGTGAAATCACGGAGTTGGCCGCGCTGAGGATGTTCTGCGTGGAGCGGTAGTTCTGCTCCAGTTTGATGGTGCGGGCGTCCGGGTAGTCCTTCTCGAATTCGACGATGTTGCGGATGTCGGCGCCGCGGAAGGCGTAAATGGACTGGTCGGAGTCGCCGACGACGGTGAGTTCGGACGCCCCGGGGCCCTCACCCACAATTTCGCGGACCAGGGCGTACTGGGCGTGGTTGGTGTCCTGGTACTCGTCCACCAGGACGTGCCGGAACCGCCGCCGGTAGGAATCAGCGAGCGCCGGGAAGGCGCGGAACATGTAAACGGTCTCGGCGATGAGGTCATCGAAGTCCATGGCGTTGGCCTGGCGCAGCCGCTGGGTGTAGCCCTTGAAGACCTCGGCCACGGCCTGTTCGAACGGATCGTTGTAGTTCGCGGAGGACGAGTAGGAGTCGGCGTCGATGAGCTCGTTCTTGAGCGCTGAGATCTTGTGCTGGATGGCCTTGGGCGCGAACTTCTTGGGATCCAGGTCCAGGCTCTTGGAGACCTGGATGACCAGCCGCAGCGAGTCCGCGGAGTCGTAGATGGAGAAGTTCGACTTCCGGCCAACGTTGGCTGCCTCCTGGCGCAGGATCCGCACGCAGGACGAGTGGAACGTGGAGATCCACATGATCTTGGCCCGTCCACCCACCAGCGCCGAGATGCGCTCCCGCATCTCGGCGGCGGCCTTGTTGGTGAACGTGATGGCCAGGATCTCACCGTGATGCGCGCGGCGTGTGGCAATGAGGTAGGCGATCCGGTTACTGAGGACGCGGGTTTTTCCCGAGCCGGCGCCGGCCACAATAAGCAAGGCGCCGCCGGCGTGCTTAACGGCCTCCTCCTGCTGCGGGTTGAGTCCCTGCAGGAGTTCCTCGGCATTGGGCCGGTGGTGGACCGGCTCGCCGTTGCCGTCATGAGCGGGCTGCTGATTGGCCCAGCCGCCCGTGCGCTGGGCGCCTTGGTCTGCTGCGTGTTCGGGGCCGTTGGCGGGCCCGCCGCCAGACCCGCTACTGGACCCGCCGCCACCGAATTCGGCGGCCGCGGCAAGGCCTTCCGGGCGCGACTTGGTGCGGGCGGAGGCTGGCGCGGCGGCCTTGAACGGTCCGTCAGAGTACGGGTCAAACAACATATCCATGGTGCCTACAAGTCTAGGCGGTGGGGCTGACAGTCAGGTCCAGCCTGTGGATAACACCGCTAGCCCAATCCCGGAGGCGTCCAAAAACCGGTCCGGACTCAGGCCACGGAGCCCGACTCAAGCGCGGCACGCAACTCCCGTACCGCCGTCGTGCCTCCCGCCATAAACCATTCCAGGCCGTTGACCAGCACAGTGTCCGTGGCGCCGCCGGCGGCGCGGACGATTGCCTTGCCCGGCAGCCAGTCCCATTCCGGGCAGCTGTGCTGGAACCAGCAGCCCAGCTGGCCATCGGCCACCCGGCCCAGATCGCAGGACCCGGAGCCGAACATCCGCAGCGCAGCGGCGGAGGTCGCGGCCGCGTGCCACGGCATGGCGCAGAGCGGATCCATCAGCCAGGTGGGGTGGATGTAGGTGGCCGCGCCGAGTTCGGCGAGCGCGGTTGCGTTGCGCGAGCGGCCGTCCTGGACAGTGCCCGTGGCCCGGTAAGCGGTCAGCACCTCGCCGTTCAGCGTGGCTGCGTGGGCCTTGCCGCCGAGCCAGAGTTTGTCCTCGTCCGGCTGGAAAATCGCGCCGAGCAGCACATCGGACGAGTCCTTCAGCGCGAGGGCCGAGCACCAGTACGTGGATCCGTGCAGGAAGTTGTAGGTGCCGTCCACGGGATCGATCACCCAGGTGCGGCCGCTGGTGCCGGCCACCGAGGCGCCCTCTTCGCCCACGATGCCATCCTCCGGCCGGCAACGCTGCAGTTGCCCCAGCACGTAGGCTTCCGCAGCGTGGTCCGCAGCGGTCACCACGTCGGAGATGGAGGTTTTCTGCTGCGACTGGAGTCCGGCCATGCGCATCAGGAGCGCGAGCTGCCCGGCTTCGCGCACCAGCGCTGATGCCAGCTGGTAGTCGTCCAGGGCGGGGTCAAGTTCAAGGGCGCTGTGCCTGCCAGTGGTCATGGACCCAGTTTATGTGGCGGGATAATGGTGCCATGGCCAAAACCCCAGCGCAGCGGATCAAGAAGCACGGCTCCAAGGCGGCTGTTCCACAGCACAGCCTTCCGCCGGTCATCAACCCCACCACCGGCCGTTCGCCGCAGAAGGCCCAGAACAACACCAACCTGATCCTCATCGCAGGCGTAGTGGCCAGCCTGTTCCTGTTCTGGTACGTCCACCTGCTCACGCTGCAGCAGCTCACCCAGCTCTCCGGCGGCCTGGCCATGCCGGACTCCCTGGTGGGCGGTTTTGACGCCGGCTACGTTGGCCAGTTGAACGCCGCCATGGACAACGATGCCCGCGGCCAGCTCAACTACGTCCACAAGACGGCCGGCACCCTCTTCCCGCTGATCTTTGGCTTCACCTGGCTGCTGCTGATCGGGACCAACGTCGCCAGGAAGACCCTCCGCTGGGCACTCTGGGCCGTCCCGCTGCTGTTTGTGGTGGTCCGGCTGTGGGGCAATGTCGCCATCGATACCGCAATGGCTTCGGAAACGGCCGACGCCGGCCAGGTCGCCTTGGCGTCCGGGCTCACCGTTGCGGGGTGGGTGCTGTTCGTCCTCAGCCTGCTGGCCGGGGCAGCGGCAGTGTTCCTGAAGAAAAAGCCGTTCCTGGAAAAAGAGCCCGCAAAAACCGGCTAGGCCCGCGCCGCAGCAGCGGGTCCCTCCTTGCGGTGCCGGTGTACACGTTGGGCGATCACCAGGCCCGCCGCCGCCACGCCCACGGTGACCGGATAGCCCATCAGCCGTTCCAGGCTGCCCGGCTCCGGCACGTCCATGCCCGTGAGACCGCCGGTCAGCAGCGCGGCGAGCGACACCAGCCCGCACACCAGGACGAACCAGCCCAGGGGCGTCTGCCGCAGCCACAACGCGCCCAGCAGCAGCAGGGCCAACGCGCCGGCAAGAAAGTACATCAGGGCGCCGGCAAAGTGCCAGCCGGAGCCGACATCTTCCGGCACCAAGCCCACGATCATGGTCCCCGCACCGGCGGTGCCGGTCAGGATCCGCACCCAGACCGCGGCCAGCCAGGGCTTCCGGCGCCCCCGCTGGACGCGGGCGCCGGCCCTGGCGGCGACACACAGCAGCCCCGAACCCAGCAGCAGCGCACCGAGCAGCATCCCCAGCCCCTGGACCATAAACGAGGCGTTCATCAGCCAATGCAGCGGCGAACACACGTCCCGTCCGTCGTAGATCCCGCAGCTAAGCGCACCGAGGTCGCTGATGTATCCGGTCCGGCGGTCGTAGGACTGCGGGCCGCCCCAGGCGCCGATCACGGCCGCTTCCGCCACAAAATACTGCAGGACACTCAGGACGGACCAGGCGCCGATGTACTGGCGGGTGGAGGCGGTGTCCGGGAGGTAGGCCACGGCGGGGGCGGACGTCGGGGCTGATCTCATGCCAAGAGCGTAGTACGGCCCGCCACCTTGTATGCTTGTATCCGTGTCCGGACGGACCGGCCTTGCCGGAACAGCGGATACGCGCCCTCGTAGCTCAGTGGATAGAGCACGGCTCTCCTAAAGCCGGTGTCGTTGGTTCGATTCCAATCGAGGGCACTTGAATCTTCCTTCACCGGAGTTTGACCTCCGCGCCTACCTGCTCGGCCCCTCGCCGGCCGGGAACTGGCCTGTTCAGGGAACCTGGGCCCTCGAACGGCAGTTGCTGGACCGGGCGGCCGGCACCCACGGAACCTTTGCCGGCGTCGTACGATTTTCCCCCGCGGACGACGACGGCCTGGCCTTCCGTGAAGAAGGCACCATGCGCTGGCCCACCTTTACCGGCCCCGTCTCCCGCGAATACGTCCTGAAGCCTGCCGACCGGTCCGACGCCCTGGACGTGTTATTTGCCGACGGGCGGCCGTTCCACCGGATGAGTTTCACGCCGGAGGCCAACCTGGACCAGCACTGGTGCGATCCTGATACGTACCGCGTGGCCTACACCTACGAAGGCCCGGACACATTCAGTTACACGTGGGATGTGACCGGCCCGCGCAAGGACCTGCTGCTGACGTCGGCACTGAAGCGGCAGGTCTGAAGCGGCAGGTCTGAAGCGGCAGGTCTGAAACGGCAGGTCTGAACAGGCTAGGCTCGGAACCGTGAAAGCCCGCATTGTTGTCTCCGCCGTCTGTGTCTTCGACGACGCCGGCCGGCTCTTGACCGTCCGCAAGCGCGGCACCAGCATGTTTATGCACCCCGGCGGTAAGCCCGAGGCCGGTGAAACCGCCGTCCACGCCGCGGCGCGGGAACTTCAGGAGGAAGTGGGGATCGTAGTGGATCCGCGCGAGCTGGAGCTGATGGGCATCTGGATCGCCGACGCCGCCAACGAGGCCGCCACTGACATTGAGGCCACGGTGTTTACCGCGCCGGGAACCTGGACGGCGCACCCGTCAGCTGAGATCGCCGAGATCCGTTGGCTGGACCTGGCCGCGCTGGATCGGGGTGCACCGCTGCCCGCGGACCTCGCTCCGCTGCTCACGGACCACATCCTGCCCGAACTGGCCGCGCTGCGCCCCGGCCCCAAGTAGGTAGCAGTAAGTGTCGTTTTGACGGCTCAAAACGACTGTGAGGCTACTCAGTTGGGGAAGGCTGCGCTAGTACTCCGGAACGGCTTCCGCTGCCACGGCCGAGGCCTCGGCGAACTGCGTCTGGTAGAGCTCGGCGTACCGTCCCTCGGCGGCCAGCAGCTCCGTGTGGTTCCCGCGCTCCACGATCTGCCCGTCCTCCACCACCAGGATGACGTCGGCGGCGCGGATGGTGGACAGCCGGTGGGCAATTACCACGGCGGTGCGCCCCTCGAGCGCTGCGCCCAGGGCCGCCTGTACAGCGGCTTCGTTCGTGGAATCCAGGGCGGCGGTGGCCTCGTCGAGGATGACCACGCGGGGCTGGGAAATCAGCAGCCGTGCGATGGTGAGGCGCTGGCGTTCACCGCCGGAGAGCCGGTAGCCGCGCTCCCCCACCACGGTGTCCAGGCCGTCGGGCAGGGACCGGATCATGGTTTCGAGGCGGGCCTGCCGTATGGCGCCCCACATGTCCTCTTCGGTGGCGTCCGGCCGGGCGAGCCGGAGGTTGGAGGCGATGGATTCGTGGAACAGGTGCCCGTCCTGGGTGACCATGCCCAGTGTGTCGCGCAGGGAATCGAAGGTCGCGTCCCGGACGTCCAGTCCGGAGCCGGGAAGGGTGCCGCCGAGCCGTACGGCGCCGGAATCGACGTCGTACAGCCGGGAAAGCAGCTGCGCAATAGTGGACTTTCCGGCACCGGAGGAACCCACCAGGGCGACGGTCTGCCCGGGTTCCACCCGGAAGCTGATGCCGTGCAGCACCTCTTCGCCGCCACGGGTGTCCAGCGTGGACACTTCCTCGAGCGAGGCCAGCGAGACCTTGTCCGCCGATGGATAGGCGAAGCGGACGTCGTCGAATTCCACGGACACGTGGCCCGGCGGGATGGCGACGGCGTCGGGCTTCTGCTGGATCAGGGGCTTGAGGTCCAGGATCTCGAAAACCCGCTCGAAGCTGACCAGGGCACTCATGATTTCCACGCGGGCGTTGGACAGGGCGGTGAGCGGGGCGTACAGGCGGGTCAGCAGCAGTGCCAGCACCACCACGTCGCCCGCGGCGAGCTGCCCGCCGATGGCCAGCCAGCCGCCCAGGCCGTAGACCAGGGCCAAGGCGAGCGCGGATACCAGCGTCAGCGCGGTGACAAAAGTGAACTGCAGCATGGCCGTGCGGACGCCGATGTCCCGGACGCGGCCGGCCCGGACAGCGAACTCGCGGGATTCCTCGTCCGGCCGGCCGAAGAGCTTCACCAGCGTGGCGCCCGGAGCGGAGAACCGCTCGGTCATCTGGGTGCCCATGGCTGCGTTGTGGTCTGCGGCCTCACGGCGCAGGTCCGCGAGCCGGGAGCCCATCCGGCGGGCCGGGATGAGGAAGATCGGCAGCAGGATCATGGCGAGCACGGTGACCTGCCAGGACGTCCCGAGCATCACGATCAGGGTCAGGATCAGGGCCACCACGTTGCTGACCACGCCGGACAGTGTGCCGGCGAAGGCGGACTGGGCGCCGATGACGTCGTTGTTCAGGCGGCTGACCAGGGCCCCGGTGCGGGTACGGGTGAAGAACGCAATGGGCATCTTCTGCACATGGTCAAAGACCCGGGTGCGCAGGTCCACGATCACGCCTTCGCCGATATTGGAGGACAGCCAGCGGCTGACGAGTCCCAGGCCTGCTTCGGCCACGGCCACCACGGCGATCAGCATCGCCAGCCGGATCACTTCGTCGGTACCCGTCTTGGCCACGATGGCGTCAACCACCTGGCCGGCCAGCACAGGGGTTGCGACGGCGAGGAAGGCCATCACAATGGACAGCGCCACAAACGCGATCAGTTTTGTCCGGTGGGGGCGCGCGAAACCCAGCACCCGCTTCAGGGTGGCCTTGGAGAAGGGCCTGGAGCCGTTCTTGGCCCGGGAGATGTTGTACAGGGAGTGCCAGGCAACGCCGTCCATGCTCATCGCTGTTGCTCCGTTGCGTCTGCCATCAGTTCAGTTACCGTTCCGTTGTCCACATTCCACCGTACATCCAGCCGCACGTTCTCCAGCAGCCTCCGGTCGTGGGTCACCAGCAGCAGTGCGCCCTCGTAGCTTTCCAGGGCCTCTTCCAGCTGTTCGATGGCGGGCAGGTCCAGGTGGTTGGTGGGTTCGTCCAGGACCAGCAGGTTCACTCCGCGTGCCTGCAGCAGCGCCAAGGCGGCGCGGGTGCGTTCCCCCGGCGACAGCGAATCCACGGGGCGAGTGGTGTGGTCCGCCTTGAGCCCGAACTTGGCCAGCAGGGTGCGGACCTCCGCCGGCGTCAGGTCCGTGAGCACGGCTTCGACGGCGTCGGAAAGGAAGAGGCTCCCGGCCAGCAGTCCGCGGGCCTGGTCAATTTCACCGATGGCCACCGAGGCACCCATGGCGGCGTTCCCGGCGTCGGGTGCCTGCACGCCCAGGAGCAGGCGGAGCAGCGTCGACTTGCCGGCTCCGTTGGGGCCGGTGATGCCGATCCGCTCCCCCGCGTTGAGCTGCAGGTTCACCGGGCCCAGAGTGAAGCTTCCCTGCTGAACGACGGCGTCACGCAGGGTGGCCACCACCGCACTGGACCGGGGTGCCTGGCCAATGGTGAACTGCAGCTGCCATTCCTTCCGCGGCTCCTCCACCACGTCCAGCCGGGAAATCCTGGATTCCATCTGCCGGACCTTCTGTGCCTGCTTTTCCGATGACTCGGTGCTGGCGGCCCGGCGGATCTTGTCATTGTCCGGGCTCTTCTTCATGGCGTTCCGCACACCTTGGGAGCTCCACTCGCGCTGGGTCCGGGCACGGGAGACCAGGTCTTCCTTGGTGGAGGCAAATTCCTCGAACTTTTCCCGCGCGTGCCGCCGCGCCACGGCACGCTCCTCCAGGAAGGCTTCGTAGCCGCCGTCGTATACAGCGACGGAATTCTGCGCCAGATCCAGTTCCACAATGGTGGTGACGCAGCGGGCCAGGAACTCGCGGTCATGGGACACCAGCACCACACCGCCGCGCAGGCCCTGGACAAATGCTTCCAGCTTGGCCAGGCCGGCCAGGTCAAGGTCGTTGGTGGGCTCGTCCAGCAGCACAACATCGAACCGGCTGAGCAGGAGCGCAGCGAGGGCCACGCGGGCGGCCTGGCCGCCGGAGAGCCCGGTCATGGGAGCGTCTGCTCCTGTGTCCAGGCCGAGGTCGGCCAGGACTGGCGGGATGCGTTCGTCGAGGTCTGCCGCGCCGGATGCCATCCAGCGGTCAAAGGCCAGGGAGTAGGCGTCGTCGGCTCCCGGTGCGCCGGAGCCCAGAGCCTCTGCGGTGGACTCCATCTCCACGGTCGCCTGGGCGCAGCCGGTCCGGCGGGCGATGTAGCCGGCCACGGTCTCGCCGGCGAAGCGCTCGTGTTCCTGGGGCAGCCAGCCCACAAAGGCATCGGCGGGGGCGAGGCTGACGCTGCCGCCCTGTGGCTGGTCCACGCCGGCCAGCAGGCGCAGCAGGGTGGATTTGCCGGCGCCGTTGGCGCCCACCACACCCACCACGTCGCCGGGGGCCACCGTGAGGGAAAGTTTGGCGAACAGCGTCCGGTGGTCGTGGCCGCCGGAAAGATCTTTGGCAACAAGGGTTGCAGTCATAGGTTGGTCCATCCTCTCGCCGCCGCCCGGCCGGAGGAGCCCGCCTGAATCGGCCCGAAACTGCGGTGAATCCGCAATGTGCCGCCCCGAAAAGTGCCGGGGCACTAAAGAGCCCGCCGGTCCGGACTTGGGGGGTGTACGGACCAACGGGCTCGACCATCAAGCATAGTCGACTCAGCACGCCGCACCAAACCGCCTGCGGGAGATCAGGCTAAAATCAGAAGCGACCATCCGTTCTGCAGAGAGCCGTTATGCCCATACCTGCCAAGGCGTTCCAACGCTGGCTGCACGGCATCGCCCCCCACACGAGCACGTCCGACATCTGCCGCGTGTCCGGCATCAAGCGGACCACGCTGGCCCAGCAGCTTGTCCGGGGCAAGGTGGCAGAGGCAACAGTGGTGAGCATCAGCCGGGCGTACAACGTCAACCCCGTCTCGGCACTGGCGGCGTTCGATTCCTACAGCCAGCTCGCGGACGCGCACCCGCCCACCAGGGCCGAACTGGTCAGCCAGATCTCCACCCCGGACCTCCTGCGTGCGGTTTTGGCCCGTTCCGCCGGGGACCCGGGCGGCGCGCCGGCGGCTGCCGCGGCTGCCGCGGCTGCCGCGCCGGCCGGTTCGCCTGCGTTGGACCCGGCCCCGCACGCCACCTCGGTCAAGAACTGGGTAGAGGCCATCGACGACGGCGAACTGCGGCACCGGGTCTCCGCCGCCACCGGAATCGCTCCGCAGAACTATTCGGCACAACTGACCGCAAACCGGCTGGCTCCGGAACTGGCGATTGCCACCTCCGTTGCCGCCGGCGTCGGCCCTGCCGGCGGCCTGGTTGCCACCGGGCTGGTCACGGAGGCGGAGGCCGGCTGGCCTCCCGGAGCCCGGCAGGCCGCGCTCGACAGCCTGTCCGACGGACAGCTGACCACGCTGGCCGGCGACCGGCTGCAGACACTCGGCCGGGCCCTCCGCCGGCAGGAACATGACCATGAAAAAACCGAAAAGATCTGGGAGAACCTGGGATGATCGAAATCCTGCAGTGGTCCACGCTGACTGTCTGCGGCCTGGTGGCCATCGCCCGCGTTCCCAGCGCGCTGAGGGGGACGAACAGGACACTCTTCTACATTTTTTCGCTGATGACGCTCGCGATCCTACTCAGCATCCAGGCGCCATACGTTGCCATCGACCAGGCGCTCGGCGGCGTCAATGCGGCCAACCTCCTGCTCCGCTTTGTCATCTTCGCAGCAATTTTCTTCGTGGGCATCCGCGTCACCCGGGGCTTTGGGGCCGACGATGCTTACCGGCTGCTCACGGGACGGATCGGGATGGCCGTCCTGGGCCTGATCTCCCTCGCCGTGCTTGTGCTGTTTCTCATGATGGATACGGCAGGGTCCTCCGCAGGCATGGGCGCGGTGTCAGTCAAGGACGCCCGGAACGGACTGCTGGTTGAGTACTATGGTGCCGCAGGCCGCGCCTACCCTGCCTATGTTTCGCTGGTCCTGCTGCCATCCATGGTCCGCGCCTGCCGGAGCAGTTTTCCGCTCTTGGTCCGGGTGGCGGCATTCCTGCTGGCCCTCGGAGCGATTGCCATTGGCGCGAGCCTGTTGTTCCCGGCGCTCCCACCGGCCTTGGGCTCAGTGGAGTTTGTCATCAACTACACAGCCGTCCTGTGTTTTGTCATCGGGCTGGCGCTGATCTGGGTAGCCAAGCTGCGGTCAGGGCGGAGCGGGCCGAGACAAAAGACTTCTACTGCAAAGTAGCCTTCACACTTTCACAAAATCATTAGACGTGGCACAATCATGAATGTGTGGAGTTGGGCGCCGGTGTTTGCGAACGGGGATAAATTCTTGGACGCCGGGCCTGTTGAGTCTTTGCATTCTTTGGGGGGATGAGTGGTGGCGGGCCGTTGGGGACCGCCCCCACTCAGCCATTTAACGGCCGGGTCCCTTTTCTGACCCTCCCACCGCTGCCCCTCCCGCCGCTGACCGGACAGCTGGCATCCGTGCCGCACCTACCGCGCGAACCTCAGGGTCACCAGCTGGAACGGGCGCAGCCAAAGCTCCACCGACTGCTCTGCTGCGCCGGTTGTGACGCCCGGGGCGTTTGTGGCCCGCTCCAGCAGGTCCGTGGCCTGGATGCCCTTGACCGGGAAGTTGGCCGTGAGTATGCCTGCGGACCGTTGCCCCAAGGACTCATAGAGGCGGACCACAACATCGCCCGAACCGTCTTCGGCAAGCTTGACGGCTTCAATGACCAGCGCCGGGTTGTCCACGGTGAACAGCGGCTCCACACCGCGGGCACCCTTCACCAGCCGGGGCGCAAGGTTGGTGCGGTACCCCTCTTCCACGGCTTCGGCGATTCCGGCGCCGGGACGGATGGTCACGGTCAGTTCCTGGTGGCCCCGGTCCGCCGTCGGGTCCGGGAACTTCGGTGCCCGCAACAGGGAGAGACGCACCGAAGTGGTGGTCCCGCCGTCGGAATCCCGCACGTTCCTGGTGACATCGTGTCCGTAGGTGGCCGCATTGGAAATCGCGACGCCGTAGCCGGGCTCGGCCACGTGGATCCAGCGGTGCGCGCAGATCTCGAACTTGGCAGCCTCCCACGAGGTGTTGACGTGGGTGGGACGGAGGACATGGCCGAACTGGGTCTCTGAAGCGGAGCTGTCCGCCCTGACGTCCAGCGGGAAGCCCAACTTAAGCAGCTTCTCGCTCTCCTGCCATTCAACGGCGGTGGTGATGGTGAGGGAGCCGCTGCCGGCATCCAGCGTGATCCGCTGGGTGACCGGTGACGAGCCGGCAACCCGGTCAACCACCACAACCGCACTGGGTCCGACGTGCTCCAGCCGGATGGCCTGCGCCGCCGTGAGGGCCGTGACGTTGCGGCGGTAGAACTCATCGATGTCCCAGGCGTCCCACTGGTTGGGCGTGTCCCGGTGCAGTTCCAGCAGGTTGCCGCGCGCTCCGGGAGCGATGGCTTCGCGTCCCGTGGCGTAGTCGGTCAGGGAGGCAAGCAAGCCATCGGCATCCAGGACCGCCCTGATGATGCCGTTGTCCAGCACATAACCGCAATCCGCAGCGGTTGCCTGAACCGGCCGGCCGGCCGGCGAAAGCTCTGCGGCCGCCAAGGCCGGAACCCCGTTGCGCGCGTGCGGTGCGGCGTTGAGCAGGAAGGTCCGCGACCCCTCGCCAAGCAGCGCTGCCGCCGCCTGTCCAATGAGGGATTCGAGGCTGGCGCTGATGGCGGCGTAGTTACGTTCCGCGTCCTGGTGGACCCAGGCGATGGAGCTGCCGGGCAGGATGTCGTGGAACTGCTGCAGGAGCACCAGCCGCCAGAGCCGCTTCAGCTCCGCCGCCGGGTACTCGAAGGAACCGGTGGCGCGGACAGCAGCGGTGGCGCACCAGAGTTCGGCCTCGCGGAGCAGGTGTTCGCTGCGCCGGTTGCCGCGTTTGGTCTGGGCCTGGCTGGTGTACGTGCCGCGGTGGAGTTCCAGGTACATCTCCCCCACCCAGACGGGCAGGGAGGAATACTCTTCCTCCGCCTGAGTGAAGAAACTCGCGGCGGAACCCACGCGGACTTTGGGCGAACCTTCAAGGTCTGCGGTGCGGCTGGCGGCAGCCAGCATTTCGCGCGTCGGCCCACCGCCGCCGTCGCCGTAGCCGAACGGGACGAGTGAGGTGTTGCCGCGCCCGTGGTCGCGGAAGTTCCGCTCGGCGTGCGCCAGTTCGCGTCCGCTGAGCTCGGCGTTGTAAGTGTCAACGGGCGGGAAGTGCGTGAACAGCCGGGTGCCGTCGATGCCTTCCCAGTTGAAGGTGTGGTGCGGCATGCGGTTGACCTGGTTCCACGAGATCTTCTGCGTGAGGAACCAGCGGCTGCCGGCCGACTTGACGATCTGGGGCAGGGCCGCGGAATAGCCGAACGAATCCGGGAGCCAGGCTTCGCGGCATTCGACGCCGAACTCGTCGAGGAAGAAGTTCTTGCCCTCAATGAACTGCCGGGCCATGGCCTCGCCGCCGGGCATGTTGGTGTCCGACTCGACCCACATGCCGCCCACCGGGACGAACTGCCCGGCCTTGACCTTCTCCCGGATCCGGCCGAAAAGCTCGGGGTAGAACTCCTTCATCCAGGCCAGCTGCTGGGCTGAGGAGCAGGAGAACACAAAGCCCGGATCCTCATCCATCAGCGCCACCACGTTGGAGAACGTCCGGGCACATTTGCGGATGGTTTCGCGCACCGGCCAGAGCCAGGCGGAGTCGATGTGGGCGTGGCCGGTAGCCACCAGCTGGTGGGCCGAAGCGTACGCGGGCCGGGACAGGACCTCTGCCAGGACTGCCCGACCGGCCGCGGCGGTGCCGGGGACGTCGTCGGGATCCATCCGGTCCATCATGCGCTCCAGCGCACGGAGGATCTCATGGCGCCGCGGCTGCTCCGGGGAGAGCTCGTGCATCAGCCCGACGAGGGTCCAGATGTCCTGCTGGAGTTCCCAAACCGTCTGGTTGAGTTCGGCGATGCCGATCCTGCCCAGCCGGTATTGCGGTGCCGTGCCTGCCGTTGCCTTGTCTCCGTACGGCGTAGCGGCGAAGGTCCAGCCCTGCGCCATGTCCGGGTTGGCGGCCGCTTCAACGTAGAAGTCAACGGACATGCCGCTGCCCAGGAGCTTCAGGGGAATGTACTGGTTCCGGGGCGAAATGGCCTTGATGATGGTGCCGTCCGGGCGCCAGGCGATGCCCTCGCACTGGAATCCGGGGGCTTCGTTGATGAAGCCAAGATCCACCACGATTTCGACCGCGGTGTCCGGGCCGGTGCCCCAGGCCTCCGGGACGTCGCCCTGCAGGCGCAGCCATTTGGTGCCCCACGGCTTGCCCCAGGCGGCACCGTGTTCCTGCGGCGCGAAGTGATTCCGCAGCGCTTCCATCACGGACACCGGTTCGCCGGGCGCATCCCAGCTGCTCAGGTTCAGCGGAACGCTGCGGGTGTAAACGGCGGGAATGATCCGCTCGCGGACAAACCGGTCCAGGCGGACTTCGGTGATCCGGCGGTCGTCATGCAATGTAAACCCTCTTAGGTGCTTGAACTGGAGTACTCGAATCCGGACCTACGCGTCCAATCGATGGATAAAATCTACCGGCTAGTAGCTCAATAGCCAAGCGCCACCGGAAATCTCCGCCGAGATGTTGACGCCGTTTTTATCCCGGTATCTTCGCGCTGACCGCCGCCGGGTCCTCCCCGGAAACCGGTGCGGGCGCCGGCGCGGGAACCTGCGCCGGAACCCGCGCGGCGGGCAGCGTAATCCTGCCCTGTCCGGCGTAGATATTCAGGCTGGTGCCCCGGCTGAATCCTGCCAGGGTCATGCCGCTGGCCTCCGCCAGCTCCACGGCAAGGCTCGACGGCGCGCTCACCGCCGCCAGCACGGGAATGCCCGCCAACGCCGCTTTCTGGACGAGTTCAAACGACGCGCGGCCCGAGACCTGCAGGACCAGCCCGCGCAGCGGAAGCAACCGCTCCCGCAGGGCCCAGCCCACCACCTTGTCCACGGCGTTGTGGCGTCCCACATCCTCGCGGAGGCACAAGAGCTGCACGCCGCCGTCGTCCGCTATGCGGAAGAGGCCCGCGGCGTGCACTCCGCCGGTGACGTCAAAAACGTCCTGGGCTTCGCGGAGCCGCCCGGGCAGGGAAGCCAGAACGTCCGCGGGCACGGTCAAAGGATCCGCCGCCGGGCTGAAATGGGAGGACTTGCGTACTGCCTCGATCGAGTCCGTGCCGCAGATACCGCAGGAGCTTGAGGTGAAGACGTTCCGTCCCCTGGCCGGGAGTTCGACGTCGGGCCGCAGCTGGGCTTCCACCACATTGAAGGTCTGGACGCCGTTTTCGTCCTCGCCGGCACAGAACCGCAGCGACACCAGCTGCTCCGGAGCCCAGATGATCCCCTCGGACACCAGGAAGCCGGCCACCAAGTCAAAGTCGTCCCCGGGCGTCCGCATGGTCACCGAAAACGACAGTGCACCGATCCGGATTTCCAGCGGCTCTTCGACGGCGAGGACATCCTCGCGGTGGCGGACCGGGAACTCAAGGGCATTCGGCGAGCCGTCCAAAACGTACTTGTGCACCTTGCGGCGCTGCGTGACGCGCCCCATCAGCGAATCACCAGACTGTCTCGAAGGGCGCAGTGGACGTTCCGGACCTGCCGGCTGGCGCTGTTCATGGGTCCATCATCGCATCACTGGCTGGGCTGTGGCGTGCGTGATTCCGCGGCACGGCGCCTATCCCAGCAGGGCACTCCAGTCCACCGGACCGGCGGGCTTCGCAGCGTCCTTGCCGGCCGCCCGGGTGGCTGCCTTGGCGGCGGGCCGGCCCTTGGACTTGGCGCCTGGCTGTTCGGGCGCGGGCACCGGCGGTCCCCACGGCAAGGCAAACGCCGGGACGGGTTCGCCCAGCTGCACGCCGTGCGGCGGAACAACCATCACCCCGTGCGCCGACGTCAGCCCGCGCATCATCCCGGGACCTGTGTGCTTGGCCGGTGACGCCATCCCGTAGAGCAGGCGGAAGGGCATCAGCCTGGTCCGGCCCGGCTCCGGTTCGATGGTGGTGCCGCACGGGACCTCCTGCACCGGCGGCATGGTGCCGTGGCCCAGCGCCGCCAGCAGCGGTTCGCCCACCGTGGACAATGCCATCATCGCGGCCAACGGGTTTCCGGGGAGCCCCAGGACAAAGCGCCCGTCGGGAAGCTCGGCCAGGACAGCCGGATGGCCGGGGCGCATGGCGATGCCGTCGATAACCAGCCGCCCGCCCAGTTCCGCCACGGCCCGGCGGAGGTGGTCGGTGTCCGAGACGCCCGTACCGCCGGTGGTGATCACGACGTCGGCCGGCAACGCGGAGGGGTCCGGCACCTCGGGCGGGAGGTCCGCCAGGCCTTCCAGCCACTCAGCGTAGGAGTCGCCGATCCGTTCCTGGCCGCCATTGATACCGCCGAGCATTTCCACCACGGCCGCGAGCTGCGGGCCGAAGGTGTCCCGGACCTGTCCGGGACCCGGCAGCCCCTGGGCCACAACCTCGGAACCGGTCAGCAGGAGTTTAACGACCGGCTTGCCCTGGACCAGCAGGTCATCGTGCCCGGCCAGGGCTGCGACCGCCAGATGGGCCGGGTTCAGTGTTACGCCGGCTTTGACCAGCACCTCCCCCGCAGCCGCTTCCTCGCCGGCCTTCCTGATGTGCTGGCCGTTCCCGGGCTCGCCGGGGCGGGCGGTGCCGCCGGTCATCAGCAGCGGCAGGCCGTCGTCGTCCGTTCCAAGCACGGCACTTTCGCTGCGCAGAACCGCTTTGGCGCCGGGCGGAATCAGTCCGCCCGTGACAATGGGGCTGGCCTGGTGGGGTGCCAGCCGCTGGCCCGCCTCCGCAACAATCCACGGGCCGCTGCCGTTGACGGCCCAGCCGTCCATCGCAGACGACCCATAGTGCGGCATGTCGTGCAACGCGGTGATGTCGCTGGCCAGGACCCTGCCCAGGGCCTGGCCCAGGGGAACCCGTCCCGGCGGAATCGGCGTTGCGATGTCAAAAGCGGCTTTGCGCGCCTCGTCCCAGGTGTGGGCAAGGGGCTGTGCCGGGGCTGTCTGCTGCTCGGGGCTTTCGGGTTCGCCGGGGGCGGCGGTCACTGAACGGAAGTCATTCGACGGGGGTCCCGGCGGACTCGGCGTCATAGTCGGCAGCAAGGGTGCGGGCGCGGTCCATGGCCGCGGTCATGGCGGCGGCATTCGTGGTCTGTCCCGATCCCGCGGCCAGTCCGGCGGCGAAACCGGCAATAAAGGTGGTGAGCGGGGCGGCCGGGCGGACCACCGAGTGGGCTGCCACGCCGGCCAGCGACAGGATGGTGTTGACGTCGATCTGGACGTCTTCCAGCTCATACGCCTGGAGCAGGGCCCTGCACCACTCTTCCAGCGTCTCGTCCTGGCTTTTCACGCTCTGCCTCCCAAATCATCTGCGGCGGTGTTGCCCCGGAGCCCGCTCAGGGGATCCGGGCCGGCCACTCCTAGAGCGGCGGCATCGTCCCAGGTGTCCACGTCGGCCGTGGAGCCGGCGGGAACGGCGACAAGCTGCACGTCCAGACTAGCAAGGAGTGACCGCACCGAACCGTTGATTAAGCGTCCAGCGCTTTCCAGTTCCGCCACGGAACGTTGTAGCGCGGCTGTGCCATAAAAGCCGACCAGAGGCTGGCGGCGGCCATCCTCCGAGACCGCCACCGCGCCGTCCGATTCCGTGCCCTGTGGCACTCGTGCGGGGTCTCCCCCGGAGGCGGGTCCAGCGGAGGGGGGTCCTGCTGCACGCAACGCAGCCTTCAACGCCGATACCGCCTGCCCCACGTTGGGCATGTCGCAGGCCAGTACCAGTGTCAGCGGGGGACGGTTGCCGCCGGCAGTGGCGAGGGCTGCGAGCCCGGCTGCAATAGCGGCTGCGGGACCGCCAAACGGCGGTTCCTCGCGGCAGCGAAGAAACCCGGCCGGGACTTCCCCGGCGTCCGGACCAACCACGACGGCGGCCCGGGCTCCCCCGGCAGCGGCGGCGGAGCGGCGTAACAGGGAGTCGCCGTGGTACGTCAGACTCTGCTTGGGCACGCCATCGAGCCGCGACGAACGGCCGCCGGCGAGGATGACGGCATCGAAGTCGAGGGGGTCAGCGTCCACCCTCCCAGCTTAACCGTGCGGGCTGGAATTACCGTGCGGGCTGGAATTCAGGCGGCCTTTTCAGGCAGCAGGAACGGATCCCAGGCCGGCGTGGGCTTCTCAAGTTCCTTGATCTGCCAGATGGTGCCATGCGGCGGTTCCGGGACAAACCTGAGCTTCCAGCCCATTTCAGCCGGAGTGTGGTCGCCCTTGGTGTTGTTGCACCGGAGGCACGCGGCCGCCAGGTTCTCCCAGGAGTCGGCGCCGCCACGTGATTTGGGCTGCACATGGTCGATAGTGTGGGCAACTTTGCCGCAATACGCGCACCGGTGACCGTCCCGCCGAAGGACTCCGCGGCGGCTGACCGCGGTGCTCTGGTTGTATCTGGGGCGGATGTAGCGGTTCAGGAGAATCACGGACGGGCGGCCCAGGATGTCCTGCGGTCCCACCACGGGATCTTCGCCCTCGGCAATAACACTGGCCTTGCCCGTGAGCACAAGCACCAGCGCCCGGCGAAAGGTGACTACCGCCAGCGGTTCATATCCAGCATTCAGAACGAGAGTGCGCATGCACGTACCTCTTCGTGGCCGCACCCGTCAGGGGCACGAGGGCCGGCTGCCCCCGGCATATCCGGGCTATGGATCGACACCACAAGAGTAAACAAAGAATCCCGGAATCAACTAATCCCCGAAGTAACCGGGGTCACGTGTCGGGCCCGGGCACCCGTCCGGAGCAGTGCCGCGGCCCGGAGACAGCAAAGGACCCCCGCCGTGAGGCGAGGGTCCTTTGAAGACTGACTCTGGCGCTAGGACACGCGGATGAAGACCGGTCCTGAGCCAACGTTGGCGCTGAACACAACGGTCTGGTTGCCGTTGTAGCCGCCGTGCACTGCCTGGCCGTTACCGGCGTACACGGCAATGTGGGCCACGCCCGCGCCGCCGTCGGCGTAGTAGATCAGGTCGCCGGGCTGGGCCTCGGCGGCGCTCACGGTCTTACCCAGGGACAGGTAGCCGGCGGGCCAGCCGTGGTAGTTGATGCCCACGGCGGCCAGGGCGTTGGTCACCAGCATGGTGCAGTCCTGGCTGACGCCGAGCTGTGCGTAAGCAGCAGACAGGATGGCAGCACCCTTGCCGCTGGCAGCGACCGGAGCCGAAGGAGCAGCAGGAGTTGCTGACGCTACCTTGACGGTTGCCGCGGCCTTAGCCGGAGCTGGAGCTTCAACAACGGGCGCGGGAGCCTCAACCGGAGCCGGCGTGGTGGTCACGGCAGGCTTCTCGTAGGAGATGGCAATGGTGGACGCAGCCGAAATGATGGCCGGGGCGGAAACCTCAACCTCAAGGTTCGAAGCGGACGCACCTTCATGCTGGACTCCAGTGTCCGCCGCGTTCGCAGCGAGACCACTGGTCAGGACAAGGCCGGAAGCAGCAGCGATAACCGCAGCCTGACGGCCCATGCCACCGGCGTTGTCGCCGACAGCCTTGGCAATGACAGCCAGCGAGTTGGTCTTGGTGACCTCGGCGCGGTGCCGTGCAACAGTTGCACGTGTAGTCATTAATTTCTCTCTTTCGTTTTCCTCAGGACCGCGTGGGCAGCCCAAGGGCTTTGGACGCGCCGGCATCTTGGGGGTACGCCGGCACGCCCCGAACGGGGATTTAGCGAAGAGTTTCTGTCGAAGAAACGTGTTCCGGCAGCACTGGGCTGCAGGAACTACTGAAGTGCAGGACCTACGGGGCCATCGTGAAGAACGCGGAGGACCCCGTGGATGCCGCGGAGTGGAGCAGCGTGCCCTGTGACGGGTTCAGTGCGCTGATCATCATGCCGTTGCCGACGTAAATGCCGACGTGGGCGCCGCCATTCTGCATGACCAGGTCACCGGGAGCCGGTGTGGCGGTGGGCCGCATGGCGGTCCAGGCATTGGTGCGGGGAATGCTGATGCCGGCCTGGGCGTAGACCCACTGCGTGAAGCCTGAGCAGTCCCAGCCATTGGGAGTGGTGCCGCCCCAGAGGTAGGGGTGGCCGATACCGGTGTAGGCAAGTGCTGCCAGGCCCGAAGCGGCGGCGGAGGAGACAGTGTCAGCGAGCTTGGAGGCCGCGGCCTCGGTTGCGGCAGCACCCTGAGCCCCGGTTTCGGAGGCCGTGGACTGCGCACGGACCGTCTCAACCTTCGGTGCCGGCGTGGTCTTGATCACGGGGCGCTCGAAGGAAACGGTAGCCGTGGGCGCCGCAGTGACGGCAAGTGCCGTCTGCGCGGAACCGGACTCGGTGGAGGCGGATACGCCGGCGGTGGTGTCCGCGGCGTTGGCCGGAAGCCCCATGCTCAGGATCAGACCTGATGCAGCTGCGATAACAGCAGCCTGGCGACCTACGGTCCCGGCATTGGCACTGACCGCCTTGGACACGGAGCCCAAGGGGTTGGTGCGAACCGGTTGTGCGCGGTGACGCGCAGAATTATGGCGTGAAGACACGAAGGTAGCCTCTCCCAATGCCTGCGAGGTGAGCTGTCGGATTCGGATGGGAGTCACCCGGCCGCGCTGCTTCACAGTGGAAGCTTTGCGACTTAACCCCAAGGCCTTCAGAATCGAAGGCCAAAATTGGTTCCCCCGCCCCTGCCAGACGATGTCATGCGAACGGACCTTGAGCGGTGGCAGAGCTAGGCAATCCACTCAAGAACGTCAACTTCGGAAAAGTTGACGCGCTTTAGACGTTACAGGAGTTCCGAGCCAATGTCACATTCAGGTCACGGCACGTCGCTGCGATTCGATAGTTTGCCATCATTTGGGTCAGAGCCAGCCGGTGGGGTCAACCACTTCGCCATTGACCTGGACCTCGAAGTGGAGGTGGCAGCCCGTGGACGCGCCCGTGGTTCCGCTCAGGGCAACCACATCGCCGCGGCTGACCGTCTGGCCGACCTTGACGCTGGCGGAGGAGAGGTGGTTGTAGGTGGTTTCAAGGCCATTGCCGTGATCCACCACTACGCGGTTGCCGCCGCCGAACTGGTGCCAGCCAGCGAACGTCACAGTGCCGCTAGCGGCGGCCAGGACGGACGTCCCGCACTGTGCCACATAGTCCTGGCCGCGGTGGAAGTCTCCGGTGCCGCCGGTGATGGGGCTGACCCGGAATCCGAAGGGTGAGGCCGTAACCAGCTGGGCCAGCGGCGGGCCGAGGCTTCCGGCAGAGGCGGCGCGGGTTATGGATCCCGCGGACTGCGAGCTCAGCAGCTGCTTCAGCTTGCCGTCGGGGTCACCCTGGGTAACCACGGACGAGCGGCTGAAATCAATCTGGGCGGCGGCTTCGGCGGTAACTTCGGGCTGCGGAGCGGCGGAAACGGCCGACGCCGCCTGGCCGGGTTCCGGAGTGGCCATTACGGGGCCGGTCACAGGGACCGTCACGGTGAGCGCCAGGCCTGTTGCTGCCAAGGCGATGCCGGCCTTCTGGCCGAGGCCGCTGGCAGCGGCGAAATCGGTGATCTGCCGGAAGGGTCCCCGCCGGCGGCGTGCTTCCCGCTGCGGGTCGCGGGGCCTCTCCGCAGAGAAATCCTCGGCCGCTCTGGGCGCCGAAGCGGGGCCCACCGCGCGACGGCGGCCCCTGGAGTGTTGCATGGTCAAGAATGTTCCTCTCTGGGTAGCCTGCGAAGTTAGCTGTCGGATTCGGGTCAGAGAGTTCAAAGACCCGGTCCGCCGTGACAAGCACTTGGCGCAGAGATATCCCGTGAGGATCCTTCGCTGGAAGAGGCTTGCTGCTGACGGACTTCACCCCAAGGCAGTCTTGCGACTGCCGGTTGTGGTTCCCCCGCCTCTGCCAGTTGGTGACTCGTGCACCTGATCCGCTGGCAGAGCTCGGCTCCGGATCAGGTAACGCTTTTGTATCGACGCTGAGTTTCAACTATAGGTGATTAAGTTGGACAGTAACAATTCCGTTATCTTTGCGGAATCTGGAGCCACTGCGCTATAGCGCAGCCCCAGGCGGGGGACCGCCTGCCCGTCAGCTGACCGAAACGAAGACGTGCGATGCCACTTCAGGGGGCAGTTCAAGCGCCCCTTCAATTCCCGGAACCCGTACGGAAATGTACTCCCCCACGCGCTCCAGGGACACCGAAGCGCCGGGCCTGATTCCGCCTTCGTCCAGCTGGACCAGCAGCTCAGGTTCCACCTGGATGGGCTCGGCCAGCCGACTGACCGTCACGTTCGACGCCGGCCCGTAGCCCTGCATCGCATCAAGGAGATTAATCACAGCGGCGTCAGGCAACGCAGGCGCCGGCCCGCCCAGGGCGGCCAGCCCGGGGATGGGGTTGCCGTACGGGGACTCGGTGGGATGGTTGAGCAATTCGTAGATGCGCTGCTCAACGCGTTCGCTCATCACGTGCTCCCAGCGGCACGCTTCATCGTGGACGTAGGCCCAGTCCAGGCCAATCACATCCGCCAGGAGTCGTTCCGCCAGCCTGTGCTTGCGCATCACTTCCGTGGCGCGTTTCCGCCCGGCTTCGGTCAGCTCCAGGTGACGGTCTCCCGAGACCACCACCAGTCCGTCGCGTTCCATCCGGCCGATGGTTTGGGACACCGTGGGGCCGGAATGCCGCAGCCGTTCGGCGATGCGTGCGCGAAGAGCAACGATGTTCTCCTCTTCAAGCTCCAAAATGGTCCGAAGATACATCTCCGTAGTATCGATCAGATCCGTCATCCAGCTCAGCTCCTCGAGCGCAGTACCTTGCGTTGTCCCACCGTATCGCGTCCAGCAGCGGCGAGGTCCGGTAAAGAGCTTAGCCTATTTTGAATTTGTCCGGATAATCCCCGAACGGGGACAAACGGTCTCATTGGCCGGACTATGACGGCGCAGGTTCCCGCCCAATCGCGGGGTTCAGGCAGAATAAAGGAGGTCCTTATGCAGTCACTGCCGACTACCGGCCAACCCACCGCCCGGACGTGAGCCACGTCCATGCCGAAATTGGAGCCCCCGTGAGCGAAACCAGCATCACTATTCCTGCCGACCTCCTGCCAAAGGATGGACGGTTCGGCGCAGGCCCGTCCAAGGTCAGGCCGGAGCAGCTCGAAGCGCTCTCTGCGGCGTCCAAGACCATCCTGGGCACCTCCCACCGCCAGGCTCCCGTCAAGAACCTCGTAGGCTCCGTCCGTGAAGGCCTCAGCCAGTTCTTCCGCGCCCCCGAAGGCTACGAAGTGGTCCTCGGCGTGGGTGGCTCCACCGCTTTCTGGGACGTCGCCAGCTTCGGCCTGGTGGAGAAGAAGGCCCAGCACCTGTCCTTCGGCGAGTTCGGCTCCAAGTTCGCCTCAGCCACCAACAAGGCCCCGTTCCTGGACGCCTCCTCCATCATCAAGTCAGAGCCCGGCACGCACCCGGTATCGGCCGCCGAGGCAGGCGTGGATGTCTACGCCTGGCCGCAGAACGAAACCTCCACCGGTGTCGCGGCTCCGGTCAAGCGCGTTGCGGGCGCCGACGCCGGTTCCCTGGTCCTGGTGGACGCCACCTCCGCAGCCGGCGGCCTGGACGTGGACGTCTCCGAGGCCGACGTCTACTACTTCGCCCCGCAGAAGAACTTCGCGTCCGACGGCGGCCTGTGGCTGGGCCTCTTCTCCCCCGCCGCGCTGGAACGCGCCGCCCGGGTCAAAGCCAGCGGCCGCTGGATTCCGGATTTCCTGGACCTCCAGACCGCCATCGACAACTCCAAGCTGAACCAGACCTACAACACGCCCTCGCTCTCCACGCTGGTGACCCTCGACGCGCAGGTGCAGTGGCTGAACGCCAACGGCGGCCTGGACTTCGCGTCCGCCCGCACCGCTGACTCCGCCGGCCGGATCTACTCCTGGGCCGAGGCCTCCGAGTACGCGACCCCGTTTGTGGCCAAGGCGGAGGACCGTTCCAACGTCATCGCCACCATCGACTTCGACGACTCGATCGACGCCGCCGCGATCGCCAAGGTCCTGCGGGCCAACGGGATCGTGGACACCGAGCCGTACCGCAAGCTGGGCCGCAACCAGCTCCGGATCGCCACGTTTGTGGCCATCGAGCCGGCCGACGTCTCCGCACTGCTGGCAAGCATCGACTACGTGGTGGGCGAACTGCGCAGGTAGCGCTCCCGCAGCGTACCGCTGCCGTTACCGCGGCTGCCGTTGTGGCACGAGCGGTAACGTGACGGCGTCAGCGTCCGACGGCGTCGTCCGGGTTTTCGTCCCGGGCGGCGCCGTTTGCGTTGTCCCCCGGTTGTTGGACGCCCAGATGGGAGACAACGCCGAAGTACCGCAGGCCGCGGGCGCGCCGGTTGAAGGTGAGCCGGAGCTGCTGCGCGCGGATGATCCAGATCATTCCGATCACGGCGGCGATGATCCCTGAGGCGGCCGCCACGGCAAGCGACCACCGGGGGCCGGCGACGTTGGCCACCCATCCCACCAGCGGGGCGCCGATGGGTGTTCCGCCCATAAAGATGGCCATGTACAGGGCCATGACCCTGCCCCGCATGACGGGATCGGTGGTGGTCTGGACGTAACCGTTGGCGCTGGTCATCATGGTGATCGCGAACAGGCCCACCGGCACCAGCGCGACGCCGAACCAGAAGTAGTCCGGGGCTAGCGCGGCCAGTCCCGAGGTCACCCCGAAGGCAGCTGATGCGCCGAAGATCATCCGCAGGCGGGGCTTGCCGCGGCCGGCCGAGAGCAGCGCACCCGCCACGGAACCGATGGCCATGATGGAATTCATAAGCCCGAAGGCGCTGGCGTCCAGCCCGAATTCCGTACCCACCATGGCGGCGATGAACAGCACGAAGTTAAGCCCGAGTGTTCCCACGATGAACACGGCGACGAGGACCACCAGAATGTCCGGCCGGAACCGGACATAGCGCAGCCCTTCTCTGATGCGGCCCTTGCCCGGAGCCGCCCGGGGAAGCTGGCGCAGTGACGCTGAGGGGATTTTCCACAGGCTCAGGAGCATGGCCAGGAACGTGGCGGTATTGATCAGGAACACCCAGCCGGGACCTACCGCCACGGTGAGGATGCCGGCCACCGCGGGTCCGATCATGCGGGCGACATTGAAAGAGGCGCTGTTCAGTGCTACGGCGTTGGGGAGGTAGTCGTCCCGGACAAGCTCCGAAACGAAGGTCTGGCGCACCGGGGCATCGAGGGCGGAGACCATGCCCAGCAGCAGGGCGAAGCCGTAGACGTGCCACAGCTGGCCGGCGCCGAGGACCACCAGGACGCCTAGTCCGGTGCTCAGGAGGGCCATCACTGACTGCGTCATGATCAGCAGCTGCCGGCGGCTGTACCGGTCAGCCACGAGGCCGGCGACGGGCGCCAGGAACAGCTGCGGCCCCAGCTGCAGTGCCATGGTGATGCCCATGGCTCCGGCGTCGTGATCGGTGAGGTGGTCAAACACCAGCCAGTCCTGGGCCGTCCGTTGCATCCAGGTTCCGATGTTGGAAACCAGTGCGCCGATGAACCAGATCCGGTAGTTGAGGATGTGCAGGGATTTGAAGGTGGACATCAGTGCCGGCCTTCTTGGTTCTCAACCCTGCGCATTTTCAACTGCTAGTCAGCCTCGCCGGCAGGCTCGTCGTCCTCGGATTCTTCGTCCTGGCCTTCGGACCCGGGAGTGTCAGCCTGCGAAGTATCCGGCTCCGAAGTATCCGGCTGCGAAGCGAAAGCCTCCGCAGCGGGTGACTCCTCTTCCTCTGCCGCCCTGGCGTCCTCGGGGCGGACGCGCTCGGCCCACGGCACCCACTCCGGGGAGAGGATGGAGTCCTCCGACGGCAGGAGCCCAAGCTCGCTGACCGTGACCACCTTGGAGCGGGAGTTCCTGGTCAGGACCGCGTACCACTGCCAGCCGTGGTAGCCGGCCATTTTTGACTCGAAGAGGTGTGTGACCAGGCGGTCGCCCTCGCTTTTGGCGGCCAGGTGCGCACCGATGTCCGACCCCGCAGTGATGCCTTCGATGGCGGCTCGCGCCTCGCCAACGGCAGCAGCGAGGAAGGCATCCGGCTTTCCGGTACGCCACAAGGGCACGCCGGTACGGCGCGTGGCCTCGGCTTTGGCGCCCTCCGTCTCCGGTGCTGTGGTGTCCGGCTGTTCAGCTTCCGCGTTCATGGCCAAGACCTAGACGTCCAGCTCGTCGGCAACCTTACGCAGGGCAGCCGCGATGGCCTTGCCCTTGTTGCCTTCCGGGTATTTGCCCGCGGACAGGGTTCCGGAGAGGTTGTCCAGGACGCTGACCAGGTCCTGGACGAGCGGCGCGAGGTCCCGGGCGCTGGGCCGCTTGGCCTTGGCGATGGACGGCGTCTTGTCCAGGACGCGCAGGCCCAGGGCCTGGGCACCCTTGCGGCCGTCGGCAACGCCGAACTCAACCCGCGTGCCGGCCTTCAGCTCCGTGATGCCGTCGGGCAGCGATGATTTGGGCAGGAAGACTTCCTGGCCGTCCTCGCCTGCGAGGAATCCGAAACCCTTTTCCTTGTCATACCACTTGACCTTGCCGGTAGGCACGTAATCAACCTTCTTCGTTCTGACGTCTTCTGACACGGCCGGCAGTCACCGCATCCGCACTGATGTGCGGGTTCAGGGTATGACAGCGACGGACCGTATTGGTCTGTTCCTCAAGGTTACCGGTCGCCGGCTGTTAGCGTTACCTGCATGACACCCTCGCGATACCGGCGCCCACTGATGATCTGCGCAGCGGTTGTTGCCATGCTTTCCCTCGTGGCGGTGGGAGCCGTCATGGCGCTGGCCTTCGCAGGCTCCGCTGCTCCGGCCTGGGTCACCGCCACCGCCCTCTACGGGTTGCCTGTTGCGTTCCTGCTGATGCTGTTCCTGGTCCTGGACAGCGTGGCGGGCCGGCGCCGGGCAGGAAAGTCCAGCGGGCGGTAACGTTGGACTGATGTCCCTTATCCGCGCGCTCAGCAGAGAACTGGAAGCACGCAGCGATGACTCGTTGCGGGCGCTCTTTGCAGCGCGGCCGGACCTTATGTCCCCCGCAGTTCCTGACTTTTCCGCCCTGGCCGCGCGGGCAAGCGCGAGGGTCAGCGTCCAGCGTGCGCTTGAACGGCTCAACCGGCCACAGATGCAGGTGCTGGAAACCCTGCATCTGTGCACCAACACGGACACCGAACACAGCGCATCGGCGGCGGGCGTCCGGAAACTCATTGCAGGGTCCTCGGTGGCGGCGCTGGAACGCATCCTGGCCTCGCTCCAGGAACTGGCTTTGGTGCACCGGGCCGAGCCGCCGCATGGAACGGCTGTTTCGGGCCACCGCCAGCGCTACTACCTGCCGGTGGGAAGCCTCAAGGACGTGGTGGGAATCTATCCTGCCGGACTGGGGCGCAGCTACACCGAACTGGTCAGGCTTCAGCCCACGTTTGCCCAGCGCGTAGTCCAGCTCGTCGCCGAGCTGCACCGCAGCGGCGTCTCCATCCAGAACGCCACCACCCCCATGGAGGCAGCCCTCGCGCTGCAGCATTGGACATCCTCACCCGAGGCGCTCAGCGCGGCTTTGGCCGGCGCCCCGGAACGCACGACGGCGTTGCTCGCCAAATTCCGCAACTGGGCCATGGGTGCCGTCCCCCAGGCGCAACGGAAAGCGTCGGTCTCGAACCAGGGCGCCGACGTCGGGCCCGTTGACTGGCTCCTGGCCCGCGGCCTCCTTGTCCCCCTGGACGCTGCGCACGTGGAACTGCCGCACAGTGTGGGGCTATCCCTGCGCGGCGGCGCCGTCATCAATGACTTCTCCCTTTCCCCGCCGGTTCCGGAGCTGGGCAGCACCACCGCTGCGCTTCGCCGGAACGCGGCGCTGGGCGCCATCGCTGAAACCCTCCGGCTGGTGGGTGATCTCCTCCACGCCGTCCGCGAACAGCCGCTGGCCACGCTGCGCAGCGGCGGCGTCGGTGTCCGGGAAATGAAGCGGCTGGCCGAGACGCTGCGCATCGACCAGCACCGGGCGGGCCTCCTGCTGGAGCTCAGCGCCCTCTCCGGCCTGTTGCGCCTTGATGTGGACTCGTCCTCCTGGGTGCAGCCCCCGCAGCTGGAGTGGCTGGCCCTCCCCCGCCAGGAGCAGTGGCTATGGCTGGTCAACGCCTGGCTCGCGAGCGAGCGTGTGCCCTCACTGGTAGGTCAGCCCGTTAATGGCCCCGGCGGCGTCCCTGCCGCGCACCGCGCCCTGGCCGGGAACACCGTTAATGCCCTTTCAGCCGAGGCGCAGCGGCCGGACGCCCCTGTGGTCAGGAAGCGGATCCTGGAAATACTGGAAGAGCTCACCCAGGAGGCTGCCGCTGCGGACGGCACGGCACCGGTCCTGGATGCCGCGGCAGTGCTCCAGCGGGCTGAATGGACGCAGCCGCGGATGGCGCGCCGGTTCAGTTCCCTGATCAGGGGTGTGCTGGCGGAAGCGGAGCTGCTCGGATTGATCGGCTCCGGTGCGTTGAGCCAGCTGGGGAGCGCCATTGCCGAAGACAAGCCGGACGAAGCTTTGGGCATCCTGGGCGAGCATCTGCCTGCGGCGCTGAACCACGTCCTGCTCCAGGCGGACCTGACGGCAGTTGCCCCGGGTTACCTGGCTCCGGAGCTGGCAGAAAAGCTTCTGGTGATGGCCGACGCCGAGGGGCAGGGGCCCGCCACCATCTACCGGTTCTCCGCCAACTCGGTCCGGCGGGCGCTGGACGCCGGGCATGACGCGTCGAGCCTGCTGGAGTTCCTCCGTGAGCATTCGGCCACGGCCGTGCCCCAACCCTTGGAATACCTGGTGGAGGACACCGCGTCCCGGCACGGCCGGCTCCGGGTGGGAACGGCCGCCAGCTTTATCCAAAGCGATGATGAGGCAACGGTGCTGGAGCTGGCGGTGGAGTCCAAGGCGGCCGGCCTGGGGCTGGCCCGGATTGCGCCCACGGTGCTGATCTCCACGGCTCCGCCGCGGGAAACAGCGCAGGTCCTGCGCGGACTGGGCCTGTCGCCGTCGGTGGACCAGGCCGAACCCGGAGTGGTCCGGCTCCGCCGCACCGCCGGTGTTCCGGGCAGTGCCCGCCCCGTCTACACAGCGCCGCGGACCGCGCCCGCCGAGGACGATGTCGTTGCGCAGCTGGCCGTCCTGCGGAACGGGCGGGCCGTCCTGCGGAACGGGCGGGCCGGCGCCTCCGGAAACCACACACATGCAGTGCCTGGCACCGGCGAAGCTGCCACCCAGCTTGGTCTGGAGACCCTGCAGCGTGCTATCCGGCTCAAGCAGCGCGTGAGCATGAACGTGGTGGACAACCAGGGGAATTCCTGCCTTGAGACAGTGGTTCCCCTGTCCGTAAACGGCGGTCGCGTCAGGGTCTTCGATCCTGCCAAGGAAACCGAGCGGGTACTCTCCATCCACCGCATTATCGATATTGAGGCCGCAGAAGAACTGCGCCAGTGAAGGACTCCCCCGCGTGAACGACGGCCCGCTGATCGTCCAAAGTGACAAAACCATCCTGCTCGAGGTGGACCACGAACTGGCCACCGAGGCGCGCCACGCGATCGCCCCCTTCGCTGAACTGGAACGCGCCCCGGAGCACATGCACAGTTACCGCCTGACGCCGCTGGGCCTTTGGAACGCACGCGCCGCCGGCCTGGACGCGGAGAAGGTCCTGGACACCCTGCTCAAATACTCGCGGTTCCCGGTGCCGCATTCGCTGCTGATCGACGTCGAAGAAACCATGTCCCGGTACGGGCGGCTGCGGCTGGAGAAGGACCCGCAGCACGGCCTGGTGATGCGCACGGACGACTACCCGGTGTTGGAAGAGGTCATTCGGGCCAAAAAAATTCAGCCCCTGCTGGGGCCGCGGATCGACGGCGAAACCATTGTGGTCCACTCCTCGCAGCGCGGCCAGCTCAAGCAGCTGCTCCTGAAAATCGGGTGGCCGGCGGAGGATCTGGCCGGTTATGTGGACGGCACACCCCACCTGATTGCCCTGAACGAGGACGGCTGGAAGCTCCGCCCCTACCAGCAGCTCGCCACCGAGAATTTCTGGGCCGGCGGCAGCGGTGTGGTGGTCCTGCCCTGCGGCGCCGGGAAAACCCTGGTGGGTGCCGCGGCTATGGCCACAAGCTCCACCACAACCCTCATCCTGGTGACCAACACGGTGGCCGCCCGGCAGTGGAAAGACGAGCTGCTTAAGCGGACGTCCCTGACGGAGGATGAAATCGGCGAGTACTCGGGCTCGGTCAAGGAGGTCCGCCCGGTCACCATCGCCACGTACCAGGTCCTCACCACCAAGCGTGGTGGCCTGTACGCTCACCTGGAGCTACTGGATGGCCACGACTGGGGCCTGATCATCTATGACGAAGTCCACCTTCTGCCGGCGCCGATCTTCCGGATGACCGCGGACCTGCAGGCCCGCCGTCGGCTGGGCCTCACCGCCACCCTGGTCCGCGAGGACGGTCGCGAAGGCGAGGTCTTCAGCCTGATCGGGCCCAAACGGTACGACGCGCCCTGGAAGGACATCGAAGCGCAGGGCTACATCGCCCCAGCGGACTGCGTGGAGGTCCGGATTGACCTGCCGCGGGACGAACGCGTGGCCTATGCCATGGCCGAGGACGCGGACAAGTACCGGCTGTGCGCCACGTCCGAGTCCAAGACCCTGATCGTGGAACAGCTGGTGGCCCGGCACCAGGGCGAGCAGCTGCTGGTGATCGGGCAATACATTGACCAGCTGGACGAGATCGGCGAGCGCCTGCAGGCTCCCGTCATCAAGGGCGACACCTCCGTCAAGGAACGGCAGAAGCTCTTCGATGCCTTCCGCGCCGGCGACGTGCACACCCTGGTGGTGTCCAAGGTGGCCAACTTCTCCATCGACCTGCCGGAGGCCTCGGTGGCCATCCAGGTCTCCGGTTCTTTCGGGTCGCGGCAAGAGGAAGCCCAGCGCCTGGGCCGGCTGCTGCGCCCCAAGAAGGACGGCCGGGCGGCCCGCTTCTACTCGCTGGTGGCACGGGACACCCTGGACCAGGATTTCGCGGCCAAACGGCAACGCTTCCTGGCAGAGCAGGGATATGCCTACCGGATCATGGATGCCAAGGATGCAGGCGCCGCCTGACAAGTGCCCGGTGTTTCTGTCCAGCGATCGGGACGGGCACCGCCACGAGCGCACTCCCCATGGAACACCCACCATCCATCCAGAAAACTCACAGATTCTGGGAGCATGATGGGAGCATGAAGAAGACGGGCCCAGAAGCCAAGCTGCTAGTTGTTGATGACGAACCCAACATCCGCGAGCTGCTGTCCACCTCGCTCCGGTTCGCAGGCTTTGAGGTGGTCTCTGCCGCCAACGGCCGTGATGCGCTGGCCGCCGCGGAGCTCCACGCGCCCGATCTGGCGGTGCTGGACGTGATGCTGCCGGACATGGATGGCTTCACCGTCACCCGCAAGCTGCGGGCTTCGGGCAAGCACTTCCCGGTCCTGTTCCTCACGGCGAAGGACGACACCGAGGACAAGGTCACCGGCCTCACAGTGGGCGGGGATGACTATGTCACCAAGCCGTTCAGCCTGGACGAGGTAGTGGCACGCATCCGCGCGGTCTTGCGCCGCACGCAGCCCATGCTCGACGACGACGCCGTGATCCGGGTAGATGACCTGGAGCTCGACGACGACGCCCACGAGGTGCGCCGAGGCGGTACCGTGATCGAACTGTCCCCCACGGAATTCAAGCTCCTCCGGTACCTCATGCTGAACCCCAACCGGGTGCTGTCGAAATCCCAGATCCTTGACCACGTCTGGGAGTACAACTTCAACGGCGATGCCTCGATCGTCGAGTCCTACATCTCCTACCTCCGGCGCAAGGTGGACATTGATCCGGACGCACCGGCCCTGATCCAGACCAAACGCGGAGTGGGCTACGTGCTCCGGACGGCAGAGAAGCGCTGACCTTGCTGCAGCGGTGGAAATCGGCCTCGTTGAGGTCCCAGCTGGTGGCCATGATCATGGCACTGCTGATTGTTGCGCTGACCTCAACCGGTGCCGGCACCCTCACCCTGCTGCACAGCTACCTCCAGGCGCAGGTGGATGACAAGCTGCTTGCCGCCGTCGACCTCGCCAGCAAGCAGCGCTCGTTCACGCAGCTGCAGGCACCAAACCCGATGGTCCCCACTGAATATTCACTGATCCTCTATACCCCCGGCGAGGACCCCCAGCTGTTCGGGGGCGATCCGGATGACCATCCGGACATCACCGCCATCTCCGTCGAGGACGCCCAGAACCGGGGCACGCGCCCGTACCAGGTCCGGGGCACCGACGGCCAGAACTGGAAGGTGGTCGCGGTGACCGTGCTCAACGGCGGGCGTCCTGCCGTGGTTGTCATCGGCTTGCCGCTGCAAGGCGTGGACGATGTCCTCAAGCACGCCACCCTGGTGGTCTCCGGCGTCGGCCTGCTCACCCTGCTGCTGGCCTCCCTGATCGCCAGCTGGACCGTGTCCCGGTCGTTCCGGCCACTGGCCAAAGTGGAAAAGACCGCAGCTGCCATCGCCGCCGGCGACCTTTCCAGACGTGTGGACATCGAAAATCCCGGCACGGAAGTGGGGCGGCTCGGAAGCTCACTGAACGCCATGCTGGCGCATATCGAGGCGGCCTTCGCCGCCCGGACAGCCTCCGAAGGCAGAATGCGCCGGTTCGCGGCCGACGCCTCGCACGAGCTGCGTACCCCGCTCGTGACCATCAGGGGTTTTTCCGAGCTCTACCGCCACGGCGCGCTGGCCACCGACGAGGACGTGGCCACGGCCATGGGACGGATCGAAAGCGAAGCCAAACGGATGGGTTCGATGGTGGAGGACCTCCTGCTGCTGGCGCGCCTGGACGAACAGCGCCCGCTCCAGCAAAAGCCCGTTGACCTCCAGCTGCTCGCCCACGATGCGGTGGTGGACACGCAGGCAAGCGACCGCATGCGCCACATCTCCCTGGCCGGCCTCGGTGACGGTCCGGCCGCACCCGCGCCGGTGCTCGGTGACGAAGCCAAGCTGCGCCAGGTGGTGGGAAACCTCGTTGGGAACGCCCTGCGCTACACCCCGGACGGCAGCCCGATCGAACTCGCCGTCGGCATCCGGACCTCCGACGGCGGGCAGCCGCTCGCCGTGATCGAGGTCCGGGACCACGGCCCTGGCATCTCAGAAGAGGATGCGTCCAAGGTCTTCGAGCGTTTCTACCGCGCGGATACGTCCCGGACGCGTGAGACCGGCGGCAGCGGCCTGGGTCTCGCGATTGTGGCTGCCATCGTGGGATCGCACGGCGGGTCCGTGAGGGTGGAAAAGACCGACGGCGGCGGGGCCACCCTGGTGGTCAGCCTGCCTGTCCGGGACGACGCCACCGACGAGGCCCACGCCGCTCAAGACAGCGATGGGAAGGTTATCCACATATAGCAATGGGGCGTGGCGTGCCGGCAGCGCCCGTCCGTAGGCTCGCTGTAGTGGCCCGGAGCAGCCGGGCGGGCAGCAGATGCTGTCCCACTACTTCGAGAGGCAGCAAGCCATGAGCATCATTTCCGTTGACACCGAACTCCTTCAGCTCAAGTCGGCCAACGTCAAAGCAACTGTGGACCGGATCAGCTCCGACGTCCAGGCCATGAAGCGCGGCCTGGACGAGCTGCAGTCCACCTGGCGCGGTTCGGCTGCCAACAACTTTCAGGCCCTGGTAACCGAATGGACACTCACCCAGGGCAAGGTGGAGGCATCGCTGGCATCCATCAACATGGCACTGGCCTCGGCAGCGTCCACCTACGCCCAGGCCGAGCAGGGCAACACCCAGCGCTTCAGCTGAGTCCGCAGCCGAAATGGCCTCTAAGCCTCCGGCGTCCCCTGGCGGAATCGGAGCCGCCATCTGTTGCCGTCCAAAACCCACAGTGAGCTATGGAAAGCCGTGCCTGAGCGCGAGTAGCTTCGGCATGTCAGCAGGATCGCGCTGGTGCCGATGCGGTCCGCGCCCAGGATCTCCAGCTCGGTGTGTTGCACTGGTTCCTCTTCCAGCGCCATCATCGTGGCGTCACGGGTCCACACCCTGCCCGAAGTTCCGATCTCCATAAAATCAGGGTGCAGGAGGACGCCGGTGCGGCCGATATCGCCACGGACGTCGGGGCCTGACAATTCACGTTCGAGGGCCTCGACGATCGATTCGGGGCTGGTCTCAGAGCCGGCGGACTCCGGCGGGACGAAGGAGTCGCTCTCCAGTTCGCTGAAGAGGTCCGGCTCGTCGTAGGGGCCTTGGTCGAAGAGGTCCTGGCCGTACGAGCTCTGGCCGTAGGAGCCAGCCCCGCCGGCTGTGGTGGGGGCTTCGATACTGGTCACTGCAGTGCTTGCCCCAGGGCTGACGGCAACCCGGCTATCAACCGCCGGGGCAACCGCTTCCGGGGCGCCGGCGAAGCCTGGGCCTGAACGCGCCGCCACACCCTGCTGGTACGCGGTGGCGGCGGCACGTGCGCGGACATCGGCTGCCTCATTGAGGTCGTGGCCTGCGTGGCCCTTGACCCATTCGAACGTGTATTTGCGGCCGACGATTTCCCGGTCCAGTTCCTTGAGTAGCTCCACGTTCAGGACGGGTTTGCCGTCGGCCTTGCGCCAGCCCTTGCGCTTCCAGCCGGGCATCCATTTGGTGATGGAGTTGATCACGTACTGGCTGTCGCACAGGACCCTCAGGTCCTCCTCCGGGACGTGCGCCGTAGCGCGGAACAGATCCAGGACGGCCATCAGCTCGCCCTGGTTGTTGGTGCCGTGCGGCCATCCCCCGGCGCGCCAGCAGTCGTCGTTCACATACCAGGCCCAACCGGCCGGGCCGGGATTTCCTAAAGCCGAACCGTCGGCCGCTGCAGTAATTGTCACGGAACCATCCTGCCAGACGGCGACGACAACCGGTTCAGCCAGCCGTCGGGAAACCGTTTACCGAAAAGTCTTGACGCCGAAGTCGAAGCGCGGCAGAATCGGAATTCGGACCGGGAAAGCGCTTTCTCAGTCGAGGCTTCTCCGCCGGCATCGACGCCGTCACGGGAACACGCGTGGGTTGGGCCTCCACCCTATTGAGGAAGGCACATCAATGAAGATTCGGACCATCAACCGCAGGAAGTTCCAGTTCGGCGCAGTCGCCGTCGCTGTTTCACTGCTTGCCGCAGGCTGCGGTACACCCGCAGCCTCCAGCGGAAATGACGAAGTCACCCTGCGGTTCGCCTGGTGGGGCAATGAGTACCTCAACGCGCAGACAGAAAGAGTCATCGACGCGTTCGAGGCCGAACATCCCAACATCAAGATCAAATCCGAGCCGGGCGAATGGGCCAGCTACTGGGACAAACTGGCCACCACCACCGCGGCCAATGACGCACCGGATGTCATCCAGATGGACCAGAAATATATCGCCGAATACGGTGGCCGCGGGGCGCTGCTGGACCTGTCCAAACAGGGCGGGATCGACACCTCAAAGCTGGACAAGGAATCACTGGCGTCCGGCCAATACGACGACGCACAATACGGGCTGAGCACCGGGAAGAACGCGTATGTCATCATGGCGAACACCAAGGTCTTTGAGGCAGCAAACGTGCCCGTCCCGGACGACACCACCTGGACCTGGGACGACTTTATGGACACCGCCGCGAAACTCAGCGCGGCCGGTGACGGGAAGAGCTACGGCGCAGCCTATGGCAGCAACGAGGCGGACCTCATCATCTGGCTTCGGCAGCACGGTGAAAACCTCTACTCCCAGGATGGGAAACTGGATTTCGACTCCGCCACGGCCGCTTCGTTCTGGGAACGGCTGAAGGAACAGCGCGAATCCCAGGCCAGCCCGCCGGCCTCGGTGGCCACCGAGGACTCCGGCGCGGGCCTTGAGGAGAGCCTGTTCGGCACCAACCGGGTGGGCATGGCATGGTGGTGGACCAACCAGCTGGGATCGCTGGAAACCACCACGGGCAGCAGCATCAAGATGCTCCGCGCGCCCAGCACCGGCGGGAAATCTGCGGATAACGGCATGTACTACAAGCCCACCATGTTCTGGTCCGCGTCCTCACGGTCCAAGCACCCGGAAGCGGCGGCAACCTTTATCGATTACCTGGCCAACAGCCCCGCGGCAGGCGCCATCCTCATGACAGACCGCGGCGTGCCCAGCAACTCTGAGATTGTCGAGGGCATCACCCCCACCCTCAAGCCGGCAGACACCACCGTGGTGGCCTTCCTGAAGGACATCGCACCGGACATCGCCGACGCGCCTCCCGTCCCGCCGGTGGGTGCTGGCAGCGTCCAGAACGTCATCAAACGATTCACCGACGAAGTCCTCTACGACCGGATGACTCCCCAGGCGGCCGCCGAGGCCTTCAAGAAAGAAGTCGAAGGAATGCTCGCCACCGCCCGCAAGTAACGGAGCCCGCGGCCTGCACGCCAGGCAACCAGGCGCCAGTCGCTGGTCCTTAGCCAGGCAAAAATAATGCGGCCCCCTCCAGTGGAGGGGGCCGCATTATGGTTTGCGCGGAACGTATTCCGGGCGTTGGGGGCTAGAAGCCGCCCATGCCGCCCATGTCGTCGCCGCCACCCATGGCCGGAGCGTTCTTCTCCGGCTTGTCGGCCACTACAGCCTCGGTGGTGAGGAACAGACCGGCAATGGAAGCCGCGTTCTGCAGTGCAGAGCGGGTCACCTTGACCGGGTCGTTGATGCCGGCAGCCAGCAGGTCGACGTATTCGCCGGTTGCTGCGTTCAGGCCGTGGCCTGCAGGCAGGCCGCGGACCTTGTCGACAACAACGCCCGGCTCGAGGCCGGCGTTGAAGGCGATCTGCTTCAGCGGGGCGTCGATGGCAACGCGGACGATGTTCGCACCGGTTGCTTCGTCACCTGTCAGGTTCAGGTTCGCGAACGCCTTGGCGCCGGCCTGGATCAGTGCAACGCCGCCACCGGCGACGATGCCTTCTTCAACAGCAGCCTTCGCGTTGCGGACAGCGTCCTCAATGCGGTGCTTGCGTTCCTTGAGCTCAACTTCGGTTGCGGCACCGGCCTTGATGACTGCAACGCCGCCGGCCAGCTTGGCCAGGCGTTCCTGCAGCTTCTCGCGGTCGTAGTCCGAATCGGAGTTTTCGATCTCGGCACGGATCTGGGAAACGCGGCCAGCGATCTGGTCGGCGTCGCCGGCACCTTCAACGATGGTGGTTTCGTCCTTGGTGACAACAACCTTGCGGGCGCGTCCCAGGAGTTCCAGTCCGGCGGTCTCCAGCTTGAGTCCGACTTCCTCGGCGATGACCTGGCCACCGGTGAGTACAGCGATGTCGGCCAGCTGGGCCTTGCGGCGGTCGCCGAAGCCCGGAGCCTTGACGGCAACGGACTTGAAGGTGCCACGGATCTTGTTGACGATCAGGGTGGCCAGGGCCTCGCCCTCGATGTCTTCGGCAATGATCAGCAGCGGCTTGCTGGACTGCATGACCTTTTCCAGGACAGCAACCAGTTCCTTGACGTTGGAGATCTTAGAGTTGACGATCAGGATGTAGGGGTCCTCAAGGACCGTTTCCTGGCGCTCAGTATCGGTAACGAAGTAAGCGGAGATGTAACCCTTATCGAAGCGCATGCCTTCGGTGAGCTCGAGCTCCAGGCCGAAGGTGTTGGACTCCTCGACGGTGATGACGCCTTCTTTGCCCACCTTGTCCAGGGCTTCAGCGATCAGGGCGCCGATTTCGTCGTCACCGGCGGAGATGGAGGCAGTAGCCGCAATCTCTTCCTTGGTTTCGATTTCCTTGGCGGAGGCCAGCAGTTCAACCGTGACGGCCGCTACTGCCTTCTCGATACCGCGCTTGAGGGACAGCGGGTCAGCGCCGGCCGCGACGTTGCGCAGGCCTTCCTTGACCAAGGCCTGCGCCAGCACGGTAGCCGTGGTGGTGCCGTCGCCAGCGACGTCGTCCGTCTTCTTGGCAACTTCCTTGACCAGCTCGGCGCCGATCTTTTCGTAAGGGTCGTCCAGCTCGATCTCCTTGGCGATGGAAACACCATCGTTGGTGATCGTGGGGGCGCCCCACTTCTTTTCGAGGACGACGTTGCGTCCACGCGGGCCGAGGGTGACCTTGACGGCGTCGGCGAGGATGTTCAGGCCCCGCTCAAGACCGCGGCGTGCCTCTTCATCAAATGCAATGATCTTGGCCATAACGGCAGTAGTCCTTTCGGGACAGTCGTTAAGAATGAACCTCACTGCAGTGCCCGCGACGGACGATCCTTCACCGGCGGCCTCTGTATGCCACGGCTGGGGATCTCACTCCAGCTAGGTATTTCTCTCGCTCCACGACCGCCGCCAAGCTCCGCTGCCGGAAAAACCGGACGTCGCTTTAGCAGTCGGTACGTAAGAGTGCTAACTCAATAATTAGCACTCCCTAGGTGAGAGTGCAAGCGAAAGACCCCTTAAATCGCGCCGTCAGGGCGACCCGTTCGCCACTGGCGATCAGCCTGCGGCCCGGCCTGCCGCCTCACGGCCGGTGAGCACTGCCCTGTTGTCTGCGCCGTAGGTGAACACCATGTAGTTGGCCGTGGTGATGTCACCGTTGGAATCGAAGGCAACCGGCCCCGATTCGCCGTCGTAATTAATGTTTGCCCCGGTTTTCAGGACCGCGACGCAGTCGGTGTAGGACAGGCAGGGCTTGATGGCCGGGCCAGAGGCCTGCGCGGCGGGCTGCCCGCCTGCCGTCCCGCCGGACACGGCGATCAGGTTGGCGGCGATGGAGCGGCCGGCGTCGTCGTCAGCTTTGGCTGCCGCCAGGACTGCAAGGTTCACGGCGTCGTAGGTCTCTGCGGCGAACGAAAGGTCTTTCAATGCCGGGTTGACCGAAACAAGCCGGGCCTGGAAGTCCGCGGACGGCAGCCGGCCTGGCACCACTGCACGGGCGCCGTCGAGGGCCTTGGATCCCAGCCCCGGACCGTACTGGGCGAAGGCGCCGTCGCTCAGGATAATGCTCTTGCCCGACAGCCCCGCGTTATTGAGCTCTGCGAGGGCACCCTGGGCGTCGTCCCTGGCGATCAGCACCACGGCGTCAGGCGTGGCAGCCTTGGCAGCGGCTGCCGCGTTCCCGGCGTCGCCGGGCTTGAATGCGGCGGTGGAGACCGTCTCGAGGCCGGCGTTTTTGGCGGCACTGGTTACCGCGGCCGACACGTCCTTGCCGTAGGTACTGTCCTGGTGGACCACGGCAAGGCTCTTGGCGCCGCCGTCCTTGGCCAGTTTCACCAGCACCGAGGCCTGGGCAACGTCCGCCGCGGCCGTCCTGAAGTAGTAGCCGCCGCTCTTATAGCGGGACAGGCCGGCAGCAGAGTTGGCCGGCGAGACGAGCGGGATGCGGGCAGTCGAGAGGACGTCGATGGCGGCGGCGGCGTGGCTCGAGTCCGTGGGTCCGATCACCGCGTCAGCGTTGGCTGAGGCCAGATTCCTGGCCTGGGCATCTGCGCCGTCACCGGCGCCGACCACCAGATCGACAGGCCTGCCCTTGTGACCGCCGGCCGCGTTGATTTCCTTGATGGCAAGTTGCGCCGCAGCGAGCTGCGAGTCGTTGAGGAAGGCCTGCTTCCCTGTGCTGTCCTGGATCAGCCCGATCCGCAGCGTACCGTCACCGGATGCCTCAGCGGATTCAACGCGGGCGTTGCCCCCTGATCCGGCACAGCCGGCCAGGGCCAACAGGAGCGCCGCCCCCGTAGTTGTGTGGACCATTGTTGAGCGCAGGCTGCGGGAGATCACTGAGCGGGCCGGACGCTTTCTGCCTGCGGGCCTTTCTCGCCTTCGCCGACTTCAAGTTCGACGCGCTGTCCCTCATCCAGGGCACGGTAACCTTCGCCCTCAATGGCCGACCAGTGCACAAAGACATCGTCCCCGGAGCCGTCCACCGTAATAAAGCCGTAGCCCTTTTCGGCGTTGAACCACTTAACCGTTCCCAATCCCATGATGTCCACTCTTTTCCGTCGTGCCGTCGGTCCCCGTCGGAAGTGTGCCGCTTGTTGCGGACCGAAGCCTGAAATCACTCTAGCGATAAGCCATCCGGCGGGCCGAGCCACACTGCCGCTCCGGTGCCCAAAAGTTATTCAGGCGTGACCGCGAGGCGTTACTGGTAGCCCGGCCCCAGGACAACAACCAACGGCACCTGGAATTCCTGGCTCTCCACCAGGGTAGGAATGTTCAGGAGTTCCGAGACTGCTTCGGCGTTGGCTTTTTGCGCCGGGCCCGAATAGAAGATTGCGGATGTCTTCTGCGGTGCGCCGCCCCAGTTCCCCACCTGGCCCAGTGTCCAGCCATCGGCTTGGACCATCGAGCTGATGCGTCCGGCGAGCCCGGCCGTACCGGCCGCGTTGTAGATGGCAACGCGCTGGGTCTTGTCCAGCACCGCCGCGGAGGGAACGGCACTGGGCGAAGCGCTGGGATCTGCCTCCGGGCTCTCAGAGGGCTCCGGGTTCGCGAAGGATCCAGCGCTGACCGACGGTGCCGCGCTTGCCTCGGGCGCCACGGTTGATTCCAGGCTGGTGGAGGCTTCACTGCCGGTCTGGGTGAACCCGAGCTTGGGAAGGATCAGGAAGGACATCACTCCGATGGCCAATGCCGCAACCCCCACCGCAAGGATGGGCCACAGCTTGCGGCGGGCAGGCGCCGAGGCCGCACGGTGGACTCCTTGCCGCGAGGCGGACTCCGGAACCTTATCGAATTCATCCCGAGCGTATTTGGTCATGGTGGGGAGACGTCCTTGTTGATTGCTGCTGATGGCTCAGCACGAGCGTGGTCAGGCGTCGGAACCCAGGCGTCGTGCAGTGCGTGCCCGGTGACGCGACGTACGTAGTCTACGCAATCTCTTGACCAGCATGGGGTCGTGGGCAAGTGCAGCCTCGGTGTCAATGAGGGCGTTGAGTAGCTGGTAGTAGTGGGTCGCGGACAGATCGAACAGCTCCCTGATGGCCTGTTCCTTGGCCCCCGCGTACTTCCACCACTGCCGCTCCAGTGCCAGCATCTGCTGGTCGCGCTCGCTCAACGGGGAGTCACGGAGCGTAAAATCCGCCAGCAAAGTACCGCGCTCCTCCGGCTCCGGCACATGTTCCCGAGCAGGCTCCGCCACGGCACACCCCTTCGCTGGTTGAGTAGAAAATCTCCTACCCATGTTACGGCGTGAATAACATCTATGTCATTTCCACCCCTTGGAGGTCCTGCGAGAATGGGAGCGTGTTTGATTCTGACGCGTTGTTCGAACTGGCGGCGGACCCTGCCGAGGCCGTTGGCTTTGCCGAAATGGCCGCCCTGCCGCTCAGTGAGCTGATGGCGGCTGACTGGGCGGAGGCGCTGAGCCCCGTTGAGAGTGAGCTGCGCGGCGCCCTGAGCTTCCTGGCTGCGGAAGTTGCCGCTGGGCACCAGGTGCTGCCGGCGCCGTCAAACGTTCTGCGTGCCTTCCGCCAGCCGCTGGCCGGAGTGAAGGTGCTGGTGGTTGGCCAGGACCCGTACCCGACGCCGGGCCACGCGATCGGCCTGTCCTTCGCCGTTCACGGGCGGACCCGCCCCATCCCGCGGAGCCTGGCCAATATCTACCGCGAACTGGAGGCCGATCTCGGCATTCCCGCACGCGTCCACGGCGACCTGTCCGCCTGGGCCAGCCAAGGGGTCCTGCTGTTGAACCGGGTCATGAGCGTCCGAGCCGGGGCTGCCGGCTCCCACCGGGGCAAAGGCTGGGAGGCCATCACGACGGCGGCAGTCACCGCGGTGGCCGGCCGGCGCACTTCCGACGGCGGCCCGGCCCCGCTGGTGACGGTGCTGTGGGGCAAGGACGCGGAGAGTGTCCGGCCCCTTCTGTCCGACACGGCGGTTGTGTCCAGCGCCCACCCCAGCCCGTTGTCGGCGTCGCGCGGATTCTTCGGTTCCCGGCCGTTCAGCACCATCAACCGGCTGCTGCAGGACCAGGGATGCCTCGGCGTAACTTGGGAGCTCCCCCCGGTCCCTTAGCTTAGGGTTACCTTATGAGCACTGTTCCGGCCGCCACCAGCGCCACAAAAACTACACGTCCGCAGATTGATCTCACGGTCATCCGACGGGAAGAACTCTCGCCCCACATGGTCAGGATCGTGGCCGGCGGCGAAGGTTTTGCCGCCTACGTGAACAACAGCTTCGTGGACCGCTACGTCAAAATTGTCTTTCCTCAGCCCGGCGTTGACTATGCCCGGCCCCTGGACCTGTGGACCATCCGCGAAACCATGCCCCGCGAGCAGTGGCCCTTCACCCGCACCTACACGGTCCGCTGGGTGGACACCGAGGCGCAGGAACTCGCCATCGACTTTGTGCTCCACGGCGACGAGGGGCTGGCCGGCCCCTGGGCGGCTGCCGCGAAGCCCGGCGACACCTTCACCTTCACCGGCCCGGGCGGTGCCTACAACCCTGCGCCCGACGCCGACTGGTACCTTTTTGCCGGTGATGAAGCCGCACTGCCCGCCATCGCCGCCGCCATCGAATCGTTGCCGGCCGAAGCGCGTGGCCTGGCGTTTATCGAGGTGGACAGCGACGCCGACATCCAGCCCCTCCCGTCCCCTGCGGGCGTCCAGGTGACGTGGATCCAGCGCAACGGCGCCCCGGTCGGCGCCGGGGACCTCCTCGTTTCAGCCGTGGCCGACGCCGAGTGGCCAGCCGGTCGGGTCGACGTTTTTGCACACGGCGAGCGCGGCTACATGAAGTGCCTGCGGGACGTGTTTTTTGTCCAGCGCGGCCTTGAACGGAGCCAGGTTTCGTTGTCCGGCTACTGGGCCCAGGGCCGGGTGGAGGACGACTTCCAGGCCGAGAAGAAACTGCCCGTAGGGAAGATCTAAGCAGGGAAGATCTGAGCAGTCGCTAGCGTCGGCGGGCGCGGCGGCGCTCGTTGCTGGCCAGGCTGCGCGTCAGTGGCCGCGCGAGGGTATCGCCGAGCACAACACCGGCTGCGGTGCCCAAGACGATCGCGCCGGCGTTGAGCATACCGCTGGCGCCGAGGAGGACTTCGGATTCCTCGATGGTCAGCACATACATCGACCGGAAAATGGTCAGCCCGGGCAGCAGGATCAGCGCCGCAGGGACGGCTACCACCAGCTGGGGTGCGCCCATCTTCAGCGCCACCACCCGCGCCAGCAGGCCAATCACGACGGCGGCGAGCGCCGGGGAGAACCGGTCACCAACGCCGAGGGACGCGGCACCCAGCAGCACAAAATAGCCCACCACGCCCACGGCTGCGGTGGGCAGCAATAGCTCCCACGAGGTCTGCTCCGTCACGCCGATGGCCATCACGGCGACGGCGATGAAGATCACCAGGACCCAGAGGTCGTAGGCAGGCGGGAACGTCTGGGTGACGCTAATAGGCTGCATTCCGGTCATCGCGCCCACCACAAAGGCAACCGCGATCCCGGCCACAATCGCGCCGAAAGTCAGCAAGGTGGACAGGAACCGGCCCGCCGCGGTCACGGGGAAACCGTTGATGGCGTCCTGGACCGAGGAGACGAGGCGCCCGGTGGGCAAGAGCAGCAAGATGCCGCCCACAACCACAATCGCCGGGGCGTTGGTGAGCTCAAAGCGCCACAACAGCAACGCGGTGAGCGTGACGCCGAAGGAACATGCCGCCGTCGTAAAGAAGTCCGGAACCCGCCACCGGCCCAGCTGGCGGGCGAGCAGGCTGACGCCGATGTTGGCCACGAACGCAATGCCCGAGGACACCGGGCCGCCGCCGAGCACGCCCACAAAGACCCCCGCGAAAACACCGAAGGCTATGGTGACCATCCAGCGCGGAAACGGTTTGGGGCTGGTGATGGCCTCATCCAGCCGGCGGATGGCCTCATCGCGGCCCACTCCCCCTGCCACGATGTCCGTCACCAGCCGGTGTACCTTGGCCAAACCGGCATAGTTGTTGGTCCAGGACCGCACTACCCGAAGCAGCGAGATGGGCGTCTGGTCCTTGGGCGCATAGTTAATGGCCACCGACTGGTTGGTGATGTCCACTTCGATGTTTTTCAGCCCCAGGGCGGCGGTGACGGCAATAATGCTCGTCTCCACCTCCAGGGCGCCTGCCCCGTACCGGAACATGGTCTCGGCAAGGTGCAGGGAAAAGTCCAGGGTCTTGCGTGCGGAGGTGTCCACGCCTCCCACCTGGATCATGGGGTTGGCGTAGGGGCTTCCGGCGAGCCTGTCCACAATGCTCAGCGGCGCCGTCGGCGGGTTCTCCCCCCGAACCAGGCGCCGCAGCATCCTCTTGGCCGCGGCATCCTGGCGGAGCTGGGAGGCTGTAAGCGGCTCTGTTTTGGGCAGCCCGTCGGTGGGAGGCCTGCGCCTTGGATTTTCAGGTCGATCGGTCACCTTGGTGCTCCTCCCTTTCTGGCACTTCGTGGTTTGGTGTCAGGCCTTACGTTTCAGCGGCAGTTTGCCCAGCAGCGTGCGGGCCGCGGCGATGGCCGCACGGACAAGGCGGTTGGCCTGGAAGGCTACCGGCCGCACGGGCATCACGAAGTCACCCAGCAGCTGGACCACGTCGCCGCCGAAGCCCTTCTTGAACTCGTAGCCGCCGTGGCCTTCGTCGTCCTGCCCCTCGATGCCGAAGGTGCCGTAGAAGTTGTAGCGCCTGTAGCCCTTCTCCAGCGCGTGCAACATCATCCCCCAGTACAGCGAGGTGGCGCCGTTGAAGTAAATGTAGTCCTGCTTGGTGCCGCCGATGACGCAGACCACCTCGTCTCCGAAGCAGACAAAGTGGATGGCGGCCACTGTTGCCACGCCCACCGAGTCCGGGAAGCGCTCGATGTCCTTGAGGCTGCGCTCGTAGCTGTCCACGAGGTCCTGGACTACTTTGAGGCGGTTGGCTTTCTTTTTGCTGCCGGTCTCTTCCACTTCACGGCGGAGTTCGGCTGCGGACGCGGATTCCGCTTCCAGGCGTTCGGTGATGGACTTCCGGTACGCGGGGATGTCGATCTTGGCCATCATGAGCTTGGTGAACTCGGCTGAAGTTGTCCGCAGGAGCTGTTCGTAGTATTCGCGTTCCCGGTAGAAGAAGCCCTTCTCGTCTCCCGCGGTGCTCAGCGCGTTGTAGAACTCGTCGAGGGTTTCAAGGGTGGCCTGCTCCAGGAACACGCCGTTCTTTTCAGCCTTCCGGATGGCCTTCCGTGTCCGGTAGCTGGTGCCCATGATGAGCTCCTCGGCGTCCGTGATGCCGTCCAGCTGCTTGATGAACATCCAGTTCACGTTGGCGAAGTTCATGTCCGAGCCCTGGTGTTCAAAACCCAGGCCCGCCAGGTCCGCCACGAGCGGCCTGTTGTCCACGATCTTAGGGTGTTCGGCGCCGTCGGCATCGCGGGCGATGTACGTCAGGTTCGGGGAAATCCGCAGTTCAGCAGCCTTGCGTTCCGCGGCACGTTCCTTGAGAAGTGCGACGACGTCACGCACCAGTGCGGCGTCCGTGTAGTCCAGGAGGGGGCCCTTGGCGCACTCGCACACCTTGTAGCCCCAGCGGTTGGTGGTGTAGTTCAGCTTGCCGGCGGCGACCAGATCGCCGTCGCGCCTGACACCGAACAGCTCTACTGCCTGACCGCGGGCGCGCTGGAAGCGGGTGAAGTCAGCGGACTGGATGAAGTTGTTTTGCGGGTGCTTGAGGGAGAAGGACTCAAATTCGGCATCGCTGAGGACGCTGAGCTCGAGGCCGGCTCCGGCCTTGGTGGGATTCACAGAAGTAACCTCATCTATGGCTGCGCTGCCGCCTGGGGCAGTCGCTGGCCTTCGTGGTGTGGATGGTGAGCGTGGCTTGCGGGCTGTCAGTAGAACTGCTGGCCGGTGCGTGCGGTTTCGAGCCGGCGGAAGATCCGTTCCGCGCCCTTGACCCATAGGGTGTGCCTGACGGGCGACAGTACGTAGTCGTAGCAGCCGACGAAGTCCGTAACCGTCTTCGTGAAGCTCGTCTTGAACATGCCCATGCCGTAGAGGTGGTGGGTGCTGTCCTTGATCAGGCCGGACGGCGGCGTGCCGCAGAAGTCGTACTCGGTGCAGCCGAGTTCCTGCATTCTCCGGATGGCCGACCACTGGACCAGGTGCGAATCGCCGTATTGCTTCCTGTTCTGGGTGGAGCCGCCGTCCTTGTAGGTTGCCTTGGATCCGTAGTTGATCACAAAGGCGCCCACGCTGGGTTTGCCGTCCTCATAGACAAAGAAGAAGCTGCCTTGGCCGCGGGTGCAGAATTCGTCCCAGAACCGGGTGTAGTACTCCAGGCTGCGCAACGGCATGGAGCCCTTGGCGTTGACGGTGTCCGCCATCAGGTCGTACAGCGCCCGGTACGTTTCCGGGTTTGGCTCCTGCTGCACCACTGCGCAGCCTTCGCGTTCTGCCCGGCGGATCGCGTTGCGGGCGCGGGACGAGATGGACCGGAACACCTGGTTCTCCGGTGCCGCGATGTCCAGCAGCGCGGTGGAGTCATTGGATTGGATGTTCGGGGCCTTCACCAGGCCGGCGGCGGCGACCTGTGCCGGGGCTTCCGGGGTGGACACGATGTCAGGCTCAATCTTGATGGTGAAGACATTGAGCTTCCGGCTCCGGGCAAATGCAGCGCACGCGTCCAGCACCGGCTTCAGGTCCTCGACCGCACCCAGGTCAGGGCCCTTGATCAGGTACCACAGGCGGCCCAGCACGGGGAATTTCTTCTCCAGCACCAGGTTGTAGCTGGCAGTCCCGGCAGACTCCAGGACCAGGAAGCGGGCGGTCCAGCCGCTGCCGTTCTTCACGGACGCGTAGGCAGCAGACTGCAGCATGTTGCCGCCGTTCGGGTTGGCCGTGACGTGCTTGTCCCAGTTCTCAATTTCCTCCGCTGTGGCATAGCGGGCGGTGAATTCTCGCAAGGGGGCCGTGTCCAATCTGAGGGGTTGCGTAGCCACAAGTCTAAAGCCACTCGTTAGGGCGGTGGATCCCCGGCATCCTCTGGGCCCACGCCGTCCGGGTTCCCTGGCCGAGCTTGCGAGGTTAGGGGGACGGTGGGGAGCATGCTGCCGGATACCGCGGACCCCCGAGGGGCTGGCGGGCCGGGGTTTTCGAAAGCGTGCGTCAGAGCGACGAGTGGGCCCCCGCCGTCCGGGTGCCCTGACCGAGCTTGCGAGGCTAGGGGGCCGGTGGGGCGCAGCACGCGTGAAAACTCCGGTCTGCCGGGTCCGGACTCTCTGTGCCGGCTTCCTAGTCTTCGAACTCCGACAGCGGCGGGCAGGAGCAGATCAGGTTGCGGTCCCCGGCTGCGCCGTCGATGCGGCCGACGGGCGGGAAATACTTGTCCTGCTTGAGGTGGTGGACCGGGAAGGCGGCCTGCTCGCGCGGGTACTCGCGGGCCCAGTCGGAGGTGACGACGGCGGACGCGGTGTGGGGTGCGTGGCGCAGCGGGCTGTTCTCCACGGTGAAGTCACCGTTGGCCACCTGGTCGATTTCCTTCCGGATGGTGATCATCGCGTCGATAAACCGGTCGATCTCCACGAGGTCCTCGGACTCCGTGGGCTCCACCATCAGCGTGCCGGCAACCGGGAAGGCCAGGGTGGGGGCGTGGAAGCCGTAGTCGATGAGGCGCTTGGCCACATCCTCCGCGGTAACGCCGGTCTTCGCCGTCAGATCACGCAGGTCCAGGATGCACTCATGCGCCACCAGACCGCCCTCACCCGTGTAGAGGACCGGGAAGTACTCGTTCAGCCGTGCCGCCACGTAGTTGGCTGCGAGCAGCGCGGACTTGGTGGCTTCGGTCAGGCCTTCGGCGCCCATGAGCTTCACGTAGGCCCAGGAGATGGGCAGGACGCCGGCGGAACCGAACCGTGAGGCAGAGATCGGGACGTCGTTGCCTTCGGTCCAGGTAGCCGCGTTGCCCGGCATAAACGGTGCCAGGTGGGCCTTGGCCGCGACCGGGCCCACACCCGGACCGCCGCCGCCGTGCGGGATGCAGAAGGTCTTGTGCAGGTTCAGGTGCGAGACGTCGCCGCCGAACTTACCCGGCTGCGCCAGTCCCACAAGCGCATTCAGGTTGGCACCGTCCACATAGACCTGGCCGCCGGCAGCGTGCACCGAATCGCACACCTCACGGACATCGGCGTCGTACACGCCGTGGGTAGAGGGGTAGGTGATCATGATGGCCGAGAGGACGTCCTTGTGGGCCTCGATCTTGGCGTTCAGGTCCGTGTGATCGATGCTGCCGTCAGCCGCGGTGGCGACCACTACGACCTTCATGCCGGCGAGGACGGCGGAGGCGGCGTTGGTGCCGTGGGCGGAGGCCGGGATCAGGCAGACGTTGCGCTGGTCATCGCCGCGGGACAGGTGGTAACCGCGGATCGCCAGCAGGCCCGCGAGCTCACCCTGGGAACCGGCGTTCGGCTGCAGGGAGACCTGGTCGTAGCCGGTAA